>JAFCZD010000488.1 GCA_019314525.1 Deltaproteobacteria bacterium | reverse complement strand
CGAGGCAGCGCTAACGCGAGATCTGGGTCCGATGTGTGCTGCAGCGCTGTAGCGCTCGATGGCTCGCCTCCGAGGAAGCGTGCGAGGCGTTGGGCGAAGGCCTCGAGGGAGGTTCGGGTCTCACCCTCATGGGCCCGGCTTAGCCTGGTAGCAAGGTCCAATACGCTCTCATGAGCATAGTCCGCCATCACATCACGAATGCCACACCCCGCCGCGATGAGGGCCTCTGCACCTCCTGCAGGGGCGTCGAGGGCAGCCGATCGCTCTTGGGGGATGGGCGCATAGCTCTGCAGCGTCTCCCGCAGCACGTCGTGTTCGAGACGCAGTGCGTGCTTGCCAGCGACCTCCACGCGCTCGAGTGGGCAGTCGGGGTGTAGATCGACCAGCAGGGTTTCACCAAGGAGGTAGAGCTGGTTGGCGGGGTAGATCTTGCAAACGTAGGGTTTTGCCGCGTAGCCGAGCTGATGGTGGGCGCGGCACTGCCCATCCTCTTCGAGCAGAGGACAGCCACCCCCCACCCCACGCAGGGCGTGGAAATCGGCGGTGCGTGTGGCGCGGGTGAAGAGGGCGAGGGTGGGATAGTGTTGCAGGAGCACCCGCAGCTCGGTGGAGGGCAGCGCGAAGCCGTCGAGTTGACAACAGCGGCTGCCACAACGCTGGCAGTCATAAGCCAGGCGTCCATCGGCGAAGGTGAAAACGATGTCCATGTTGAGTCTCGAATCCTATTTGATCGACACTTGGCGGTTCCAGCGTTTGTAGGAGACGACCACGTCAGTTCCTTGGGCCACGGGTGTGTCGATGAAGGCCAGGGTGTTTGTGGCGGGGCGGTAGTCGAACCCTTTGTCGCGGCTACGCGATAGGGTTTTGCCGTCCACCGCTACGGCGATGGAGGCGGCGATGGGTACGCGCTCGAGCTTCACCGGGGAAGCTTCCCCGATGATGCTGTCGATGATCGCGTCCATGCTCTCGCCCATGTCGTGCTGACACACATCGCTCATTTGCCCGCCCAGGGCGCGGATCAACTCTTGGTAGCCATGGGCTACGCCCTTGCCCACGCCGCCGTCGGGGCAGGTGTATCGGCTCGCGCAGACGAAGCCGATGAGGTGTGCGCTGACCTTCTGTCCGTTCGTACCTGCTGTCTTGAAGAAATTGATGAAGGGCAGCACCACATCCTCGATCTCTTCGGTGAGGCTGGGGCCGAAGGCGCAGCCTTTGGTGGTGTTCGGGATGGACGTCTCGTCGATGACCGTTTGATCGGGTTCGTCAGTGGCGATGATCACCACCACCTCGGCGTCGTCGCGAATGCGCCTCTCCATGGGGAGGCTTGTCTTTTGGTGGAGGGCCACTGCCTCCTTGGCGTTGACCAAGCCATATTCACCGCCTCCCTCATAGCCCGGAGGGTTGCGCACGCAGGCCTCAAAGAGGTCCTTTTCGCTCGAGGTCAAGAAGCGGTCCGTGTCGTCGTCTTGGCCGTTGTAGGCGTGAACATCGGCAAGGTCCTCCGAGCAGAAGCGCCCAGCTGCTCTTCGGTAGTCGCCCATGGGATCGTTGACGCCCGTGACGGCGATGCGGAAGTCGAGCCCGGACTTCCTCGCCTTGTCGAAGAAGGTGGCAGCGTTCTTCACGACGCTGGCGCGCACGTTGTCCATGGATTGTGATTCGTCCATTACCCAGATGATGTCGGCTTTGGCCGTGCCCCCGGAGAGCCCAACATCGCATTCGTTTTCCACGCGGTCGGAGAAGATCGCCAGGGCGCTGCCTCCAGCCAGATCGTCCACGATGAAGCCCGTGGGGCGGGCGGAGTCGTCATAGTTGTCCCGGCCTGCTATGGCGCCGATGATCAAGACGCGCTGCTCTTCGGTTTTGGTGTTGTCCTCGGTGGGGTTGCCTTCGGCGTTGAGCACGAGGGCCGCCGAAGCGTCGCGGACAAAGCCGAAGCGACGCACCAGGGCGAAACGTAGGATCAGTCGCGCGTGGCTCGAACCATAGACATTTGGAGTGGAGCCCAAGGTCGTCGCCTCGCGCCCTAGGAGCTTGGCGACGAGGGTGTGGCGGAACGTCGAGATATCCGTGGGCGCGTCGAGTTCCACGTCGAGGGTCACCCCCTGGAGGGTGTCATATTTGTCGTGGGTCTTGGCGCCGAGACCCGAGCTGCGCAGGAAGACTTTGCCCTCGGCTGCGAGACCAAGCTGAATACGCTCGATAGCAGCCTGCAACTCAAGGTGCATATCGGTCTCTGTGGGAGCAAAGGAGACGACGAAGCCGGCCACCTCGGTGTCGGCGGCACCATGGTCCATCAGCGCTGCGGCTTCCTTGTTGGCGGGATCGTCGAGGGCCAGCACGCTGAGGGTCGCGTTTTGCTCGAGGGCCAGGTGCCAGTCGCCGCTCGTGGGATCATGGCTCGGATCGCTCGAGCGCACGAGCGTCACAGGCTTTCGCCCCTGCGGTTTGTCCTCTGTGGCGTCGCGGCAGATGAACGATCCGCGGTGTAGGTCGTTGATCCCGTCATCGAAGGTCTCGGTGAGTCGCGGGCTGGTCTCGCCGTCGGAGCAGAGAAAGGCGATGGCGGGGCTGCAGCGGCTGCCTTCACAGGTCTGACCTGGGCCGCAGCCATCAGCGCCAAGGGTGCAGTCTGCCTGCTGGTTTTTGCTGTCCGGTTGGCCGCAGGTCTCGATGCAGCAGCCGACGAGGCCGTCGCCGTTGGTGTCTTCGTCTTCATCGGGCAAGCCATCACCGTCCGAGTCGAGGTCGCGGTAGTCCGGCGTGTCATCACCGTCAGTGTCACAGGGCCACGTCTCGGGTGAGGGGCCGAGGCAGCCGCCTTTTTCTCCCGCCTCAAGCACGTCGGCGATGCCATCGTTATCAGAGTCGAAGTCGCGCCAATCCTCGCTGCCATCTCTATCGCTGTCGACGCCCTCCTTGCAGCCTTCGACGCCGTTGGGGATGCCGTCCTGGTCTTCATCGGCGCCTTCAACGCAGGCGGTGCCGCCATCTTCTGTGGCGGACGTGTCATCAACCACGGAGGGTTTTGTTTCAGCGCAGCCGTGGGCAAATAAGGTAGCGAGGAGAAGACACGAGAGAAGCTGAGAGCGTTGCATGATGCATCCTTTGGCGACTGAGCGTCCTTATAGCGTGAGGGAGCGAGGAGCGGAAGTTGTCGTCGCTTAACGCAGCCAGGAAAGGGCGTCGCCGAGGTGGAAGGGTCTGGAGCATCTCATGCGCTATATGTTGCGCCCTCCCATTCTCAGGGGCAATGCACGATGTACTTCAGTGATGGGTTTGTGCCATCAGCATAAGCGATGTGCACCTTGCCCAAGCCATCGCGGAGCAGAGACGAACTCAATCCCACCTCGCCCGCGGAGTCGAGGGTGGTGAAATTCCAGGCTCCTGCCTTGCGTGCACCGTATATCAAGTCGAGGGTTTTCCAGCTGTAGAAGCTGGTATGGACTATTCCTTGGCCATCAACCGCGATGGACGAGTTCCCGCCGACAATGCCCTGTGCGACGGCTTCGACTTTCCAACTACCTGAGGTGTTGTCGGCATAACTGAGGACGCCCTGGCCAACGTCATAGTAGACGATATGCACGCTATCGGCGGCGTCTGTGGCGATTGACGTATAGTAATAATACTCTTCTGGGCCATCGAGCTGCTCGACAACCCACGCCCCTGAAGCATTGGTCGTGTAGTGCACATAGTCGTCTGCATAATAGCTGATATGCACTTCGCCTTGGGTGTCCAGCGCGATGGACGAACCCCAGCCTACGTCTCCCCCAGAGTCGAGGGTCTGATGGTTCCAGAAGCCACCCTTGTTCGTCGCGTATTTTAGATCTCTGCGAGTCGCATAGTAGTAGCTGATATGGACAGCACCATCGCCGTCTATCGCCAGGGCGGTTGCTCTCTTAAGATTGCCGCCAGAGTCCACCTTCTTGCCGACCCAAGAGCCCGATGCATTGGTTAAATACTGTAGGCTACCCTCGGTGTCCTGGTAGGTGAGATGCACCTTATCGTTCCCATCGACCGCCAAGGACGATCCCTCGCCAATTAAGCCTTCAGAGTCCACGGTGACCGTAGTCCATGTACCCGAGGCGTTTGTGCTGTATTTCAGCTCTCTTTCTACCCCGCCACGATGGCTGACATGGATCCGCCCTTTGCTGTCCATGGCCATGGAAGGATCGCCTCCCGGTTCACCCACCGCATCGATGATCACAGAGGTGCTGCCTACGCAACTCGACGTTGAACATTGCCCGCTCTGACATACCCCGTTATCAGGACAGCTGCCTGTCTGGCAGGGGGGTCCGCAGCCGTCGTCTGCACCACAGGCCTTCGCGCTACAGTCAGGCTGGCAGCAGCTGAACGGCTCATCTGTGTCTCCGTTGCAATCGTTGTCTTTGCCATCACAACGGGTCTCGGTGGTCTCATAAATGAGACCGCTCGCTAGAGCCCGCGCGGCATAGACGGGCGCATCACACAGACGCCATCCGGACGCTCCTCCGCATGGCTTCACCGCCCCGTTGCACACACCCGCTTGTAACTCACAGGGCAGGGAAACCAATTTGTCATCGTCGTCCACCTCGCCGTTGCAGTCGTTGTCAATGCCGTCGCAGAGCTCGGCGGTTGGGCCTGCTGTCCACACGCATG
>JAFCZD010000487.1 GCA_019314525.1 Deltaproteobacteria bacterium | reverse complement strand
CCATGCAAGTACGAAGAATGGAAGAAGCAGATCTCGACGCTTTGGCAGCCGTCTACACGGAGGCCTACAGTGACCAACACCAGGACGACGCTGACACCGTCCGAGCGTATTTGGCGAAGTTCTTTGGGTTCGAACCTGCCAGTTGCTACGTGGTGGAGGAGGAGGGGCCCTTAGTGGGGGCGGTCTTGGGGTACTCCTACCGTAAGTTTGGCCGCGACGTGCTCTTTTTGCAGGAGCTCTTCGTGGCGCCGAAGCGGCGGCATGAGGGTTACGGCCGCGCGTTGGTGGCCCAGCTGCGAAGCAACTTCGAAAAGGCCCAGGTGAAGGTGGTGCCCCTGGTCAAAGCCGACACGCGGGTGTTGAACTTCTACAACAGCCTTGGCTTCGAAAAGGACCAGGCGTTCAGCTTCTTCGACGACTGACGCCGGGCATACGATCCAAAGTGCCCAGTCCAAGCGAATGACGCGCTGGCCCAAAAAGTAGTTACAGGGCCAATCCTCCTCGTTAAGATGGCGCGTATCTAGGGCAGACAGAGTGATGGAGGACGGTATGGGTCTGAATGACGCCGACCGCCTGATGCGCGCCGAAACGGCGCTCACCGGCGCACAGGCGCTGCTCGATGGTATCTGGGGCTGGCTCGCGACGCGTTGCTGGGACAAGGGGCGGCTCTCCGCAGGGCGCTTGGACGAGCACCAACTCGTCAGCTATGAGGGGGCCTTGAGCGCTGCCGAGGTCGCCGCCGCGCGCTTCATGATCGATTATGCCAGGGAGGTGCAGCGCGAGCAGCCGGCTCGGTCGACGGTGGAGACCGACTTGGCCCTGGTGAGTACGGCGGAGGCCATCACCCATTTGCAGGCGAGGTTGCTGGCGCGGCCGGCCGACTACGGGCTTGACGCCGCCACCGTGCTGGGCGCTTTGGGGTCTGACGCGCAGGCGTTCTGCCATGAGGTGTTGGCCGCGCAGGCTCTGGCGCGCGTGGGTGCCAACGTCGCCGCCCTCGAAGGCAGGACAGGGCTCTCTTTGCTTGATGAAGACCACGCGATGATGCGTGACACCTTCAGGCAGTTTGCCAACGATGTGGTGATGCCGCGCGCTGAAGACATCCATCGGCAGGACCTGACCCTCCCCGACGATCTTATCGACCAGCTCAAGGAGTTGGGGTGTTTCGGAATTTCCATTCCAGAGCGCTACGGGGGCTTTCAACCCGATGAGGCTGAGGACACCCTCAGCATGTGTGTGGTCACCGAGGAGCTCTCTCGAGGATCTCTCGGCGCCGCGGGCAGCCTAATCACTCGCCCGGAAATCCTCGCGCGCGCCTTGATGGCGGGGGGCACGGACGAACAAAAGAACCATTGGTTGCCCAAGCTGGCCGCGGGCGATCCTCTCTGCGCGGTGGGCGTCACAGAGCCAGACTACGGCTCCGATGTGGCCGCCATGAGGTTCAAGGCCACGCGGGCCCCCTCGGGGGGGTGGCTGCTCAATGGGACCAAGAGCTGGCTGACCTTCGCCGGGAAAGCCGGCGTGCTGCTCATCCTCGCCCGCACAGACGCCGATAGCTCGAAGGGCCACCGCGGACTTTCGGTCTTCTTGGTGGAAAAACCTGCCTTCGACGGGCACGACTTCGAGCATGTGCAGGAGCAGGGCGGGACCATCTCCGGTAGGTCCATCGCGACCATCGGCTACCGTGGCATGCACTCCTACGAGTGTTTCTTTGACAACTATGTTGTGCCAGACGAGGCGCTTCTGGGCGGAGACGCGGGGCTGGGCCGCGGCTTCTACACGATCATGGCGGGCTTCGCCGGGGGGCGCATCCAGACGGCGGCGCGCGCGGTGGGCGTGATGCAGGCCGCCTTCGAACGCGCCGTAATCTACGCTGGCGAGCGCAAGGTCTTTGGTCTCCCTATCGCGGAGACCCAGCTCACACAGATTAAGTTGGCGACCATGGCGGCGGCGCTGGCCTCAGTGCGGCGTTTTACCTATGGCGTGGCGCGCCTGATGGACGTGGGCGAAGGCTCCGTGGAAGCCAGCATGGTCAAGCTGCACGCGGGGCGCGCCGCGGAGTATTTGACGCGTGAGGCGATGCAGATCCATGGAGGCATGGGATACGCCGAGGAGACGAGCGTCAGCCGGTACTTCGTTGACGCTCGGGTCTTGTCGATCTTCGAAGGTGCTGAGGAGATTCTCGCGCTCAAGGTCATCGCGCGTTCGCTGGTGGAGCGTGCCGGTAAAGCAGCCTGAAGGGGAGGAAACATGCGACTCGAACTACCGAGACAGCTGGAATTGGCGCCCCAGACGGAGCCCTCCTTGGAGCGCGTGCGCCTGCCCTCCTATGGGCGCTATTTGGATGATTTCGAGCCAGGCGAGGTGACGATGCATCCTCGTGGCTATACCTTCGAGCGCTCTGAGATGCGCGCGTTTGCGACGGCCTTTATGCAGTGCAATCCGCTCTATCTCAACGAGGAGCTGGCACAGGCCCATGGTTTCGCGGGCATTCCGGCGAGCTCGCAGCAGGTCTTCAACGTGTTGCTCTCGTTGGGCGTCCAGAACAACAGCGAAAAGGCCATGGCCAACCTTGGCTACTACAACGCGCGCTTTTTCCATCCGGTGTATGCGGGCGATACGTTGCGTGCTTTCACCCGAGTCGCTGGGAGGCGGGAGCGGGGTGAGGGCAAGCCGGGGATCGTGCACCTAGAGACCCTTGGACTCGATCAGAAGGAGCGAGTGGTCGCGCAGTATGAGCGCAAGATCATGGTGCGGCGACGGCCCCAAGGTTCTCCAGCCCGTGGAAAGAACACCGAGGATGTGAGCTTCCCATGGCTCGACGCGCCCGTCTTCGAGCTTCCGGAGATGCTGACGGCTTGCGCTGGAGGCCTCACGGCCGCGAATACCTATTTCGAAGACTTCGCTAGGGGCGATGTGATCGTTCACCCCAACGGGCGCACGATCACCGATGAGCACGCGGCGTGGACCTATCGCGTGGGCAACACCCACCCCTTGCATTACGACGCTGTGTTCAGTCGTGGGCTCTCAGGGAAGATGAGCGGTGAGCCTATCGTCTATGGAGGGTTGGTCTTCGCCTGGCTCGAAGGCCTCGCCAGCCGCGATGTGAGCGAAAACGCGGTGTGGGAGGTAGGGTTCACCGAGGGCTATCACACGCAGCCAGCGATCAGCGGGGACACCGTGGCCGCTCTCACTCGCATCTTGGCCTGTGAGGAGTTGCCTGGCGCTCTTTCTGCTGGTTTGGGGCTGGTGACCATGCAGCTCATTGGCGTGAAAAATATCACGGCGGCCGACGCCCTCGAGACCTACGGCGAGGAGCTCTTCCGAAAGGAAGGCGACAAGAGGAAGCGTGGCCTCGAGAAGATCGGCCACAAGATCTTCGAGATCGAACGTCAGCTGATCGTCAAACGAAGGGGGACATGATGGCAGGTCTCAGGGGGGGGGCATCTCAGCGGCCTTGGGTGATGCGCACCTACTCAGGGCACACGTCGGCCAAAGACTCCAACCGGCTCTATCGTACCAACTTGGCCAAGGGGCAGACGGGCCTCTCTGTTGCTTTCGATCTGCCAACGCAGACGGGCTACGACGCCGACCACCCCCTGGCCTGGGGTGAGGTGGGCAAGGTGGGCGTGCCCATTTCGTCCATCAGCGATATGGAGGTGCTCTTCGAGGGGCTGCCCTTGGAGGAGATGAATACATCGCTAACCATCAACGCCACGGCGCCGTGGCTGCTCGCTCTCTACATCGCCCTCGCCGAGCGCCGCGGTGTCGACGTGTCCTTGTTGCGTGGCACGACCCAGAACGACATCATCAAAGAGTACCTCTCGCGTGGCACGTACATTTTCCCTCCAGAGCCATCTCTAGGGCTCATCGTCGACACCGTCGTCTACGCTGTGGAGAAGATGCCCCAATGGAACCCGATCAATATTTGTAGCTATCACCTGCAGGAGGCGGGCGCGACCACAGTGCAAGAACTCGCGTACTCGCTGACCACCGCCATCTCGGTGCTCGACGCCATCGTTGCCTCGGGGCGAATCGAAGCGGCAGCGCTCCCCAAGGTGGTGGGGCGCATCTCCTTTTTCGTCAACGCTGGGATTCGTTTCATCGAAGAGTGCTGCAAGATGCGGGCGTTTACTCGTATCTGGGATGAGATCGCGAAGGCGCGTTATGGGGTGGAGGACGCGAAGCTGCGTCGTTTTCGCTACGGGGTGCAGGTGAACTCCCTCGGCTTGACGGAGCAGCAGCCGGAAAACAATGTGCAGCGCATCGTCCTCGAGATGCTGGGCGTCGTGCTCTCAGCGCACGCTCGGGCACGGGCGATTCAATTGCCTGCTTGGAATGAGGCCCTTGGGTTGCCGCGCCCATGGGACCAGCAATGGTCCCTGCGTATCCAGCAGGTGTTGGCCCTCGAGACAGATCTGCTCGAATACGGCGATATCTTTGATGGTTCGCCGGTGATTGAGAAGAAGGTTCAGGAACTGCTCGTTGGCGCCGAAGCGGAGATGCAAGGGGTGGAGGAGCAAGGGGGCATGATCGCCGCTGTGGAGAGCGGCTATGTCAAGCGAGAGCTTGTGCGTAGCCACACCGAGCGCATCCGCGCCATTGAGCGCGGGGACTTGAAGATCGTGGGCGTGAACTGTCA
>JAFCZD010001032.1 GCA_019314525.1 Deltaproteobacteria bacterium | reverse complement strand
GCAAGGCATGTGCCAGCAGTGCGTGAGTGAAAAGCCCCATGATTTCGAGGAGAGGTGCGCTGGGTCATGAACAAGCATTCACAATGCGGGAGGCAACTCCATCACATGACGAAGATGTCATGTGACGACAATGCCTTCCTTGTGCGTGCCTGGATTCCCATTTTCATGGGAATGACGCCGGGCCGGTGCCCTAGATTCCCATTTTCATGGGAATGACGTCACGCACTACTGGCCTGAGGCCCGCGAAACTGAACGTTGCCAAGGCCCAGCGCACCTGATGGATACCTGCTTGTGCCGCGCTGCCGCTTGGGGCACATTCGGGCCCGAAACACACAAGGACTTCATGAGCTTTTCTCGCACACGGGTGGCACAGATCTTCGTCGATGGGCTGGTGATCCTGCTGGCCTTCGCGTTGGCCTATGCCATGCGTTTCGAGGGCGCCCCACCGCGCATCTATGTGAAGCAGTTTCTCTTGGTGGCGCCCTATCTCGTGCTCCTACGCCTGGGGCTCTACATGGCTTTTGGCGTCTACCGCCTGGTGTGGCGCTACATCGGCTTACAAGACCTGCCGCGCATTATCGGCGCTCTCGTCGCCGGCACCCTCGCCCTGATCCTGCTACGGCTGAGCCTGCCCCTGCTGCTCTCTTCCGTCGGGCTGGTCTTCAACCACGCCTTTTCGCGCATCCCCTTTGGCGTGATGGCCGTTTGCGGTGGGCGTGCGCCTCTCGTGGCGCCTGCTCATTGAGCGCCGCAACTTGGCCGAAAAGCGCGCCGCCCCCCAACTTGGGGGCAAACGCAAGCGTGCGCTGCTGGTGGGCGCGGGCTCCGCGGGGGTGATGATCGCCAAGGAGGTCGCCGCGAACCCCTCCGTGGGCTTTGGCATCGTGGGCTTCCTCGACGACGACACCAGCAAACACAAAACGATTATCCATGGTCACGCCGTGCTCGGTGCCAACGAAGACCTGCCACGCTTCGCCCTCGAGACAAATGCCGAGCTGGTGATCATCACCATGGCCAACGTCTCGGCCACGGCCATCCGCCGCATCGTGCAGTTGAGTGAACAAGCTGGCCTGCCCGTACAGATCATCCCCGGCCTGCATGAGATCCTCTCGGGAAAAATCAACATCTGGTGGAGCTCGAAGAGGACGCCATCTCGCACTTCATCCACGACAAGCGCGTGCTGGTCACCGGCGCTGGTGGATCCATCGGCTCGGAGATCTGCCGCCAGGTGCTGCGCTATGGCCCCAAGGAGCTGCAGCTCCTCGACCAGGCAGAAAACCCAATCTTTCACCTGCAACGTGAACTCTCACAGAAGAGTAACGGCACCCCGCTCGTCCCGCTCATTGGCAACGTCTCCAATGCCGACCGCATCGGGCGCATCATCGCTGAGCACCAGCCGGAGATCATCTTCCACGCCGCGGCCCACAAACATGTGCCGCTGATGGAGCAAAACCCCTCGGAGGCGGTGCGCAACAATATCCTTGGCTCGCGCACGGTGGCCGATCTCGCCCATGAGCATGGCGTTGAAGCCTTTGTGATGATCTCCACCGACAAGGCGGTGAATCCCACCTCGGTGATGGGCGCCTCCAAGCGCATGGCCGAAATGTACGTGCAATCGCTGGCAGAGCACTCCAAAACACGCTTCGTCACCGTGCGCTTTGGCAACGTGTTGGGCAGCGAGGGCAGCGTGGTGCCGCTCTTCAAGGAGCAGATCGCCCGCGGCGGCCCCGTGATGGTCACACACCCAGAGATGAAGCGTTATTTCATGACCATCCCTGAGGCCTCGCAGCTCGTGCTGCAGTCGGCCACCATGGGTGAAGGGGGAGAGATCTTCATCCTCGAGATGGGCGCGCCGATCAAGATCGTCAACCTCGCGCGCGACCTGATCCGCCTCTCGGGCTATCAACCCGACAAAGAAATTGCCATCGAGTTCTCCGGTATGCGCCCCGGAGAGAAGCTCTACGAGGAAATCAACCTCGGCAGCGAGAAGGCCCAGAAGACCAAACACCCCCGCATCTGGACGGGCAAACACCGCCAACTCGACCACAAATCCGCCTCCAAGCTGGTAGACGAGCTGGTAGCGATGATCCCCAACGCGGAGATCGCCACGGTGATCGCGGCCCTCGCGCGTTGCGTGCCGGAATATGTGCCGGAGACGAAGAAGCCGGCGGAAGCGCAGGCGCTACCCGCGGAAGAAAGCCAACACGCGAAAACGCCCTCCCTTCAGAGCGTTCGCGCAACCCGCTGACGCTTCAGAGTATTCGAGCGACCCGCGGAGGGTTCCCCTGGGAGCGATGACTCGCGCCCTGCGAGAGATTCAAGAGCAGCTCTTCGAAAACGCTCCTTTCGTCTCATCCTCGACGATCGCCGCGTGGAGGGCGAGCTGCAAGCGAATCGCCTGCTCAAGGTTCACGTCGACCTCTTCTTTGCGCATCCGCTGCACCGTCCTTGGTCGCACCTCCAAGATTTCAGCCA
>JAFCZD010000098.1 GCA_019314525.1 Deltaproteobacteria bacterium | reverse complement strand
GTAGAAGGAGAGCATTCGGAAGCCGCCATCCACGCGCAAGCTGAAGTGGTCCGAGACCTTGAAGTCAACCCCCGCCAAGAGGTGGAGGATGGGAACAACCGGCCACATATCCCCATCCTCGAAGCGTTTGGGGTTGTCATACTCATCGCAAAGTCCTTGGCCCCTCAAGTCCGCGGGGCAGCTGTCCCCATCCACTCCATGGTTCATGGGATCGTCCATCCAGGCGCTGGGATCGGAAGGGTCCCAGGTTGGAGAGTCGGGCATGCACAGGGCCTCGTTACCTGCGCTCTCTGCGTTGCAGCCGCGACCAGCGCTCACGCGGTAGACCGAGCCCAAGGTGACACCGAGGCCGACGCCACCGCCCCAGACGATAGACATCCAGGGTAGAACTGGGTGGTGTTTGATGAAGTGTACCGCGAAGCCAACGAAGTTCAGGTTGTCAAAGTTGAGATAGTCCGTCTCCGTAGCCGCGTTCTTGCCGCTGCCAAGAAAGTTTCCATCATCGAGGCTGTGGAAGCTGAAGTCGATGGACCCAATGATATCAAAGGTGCCACGGCGGAAGACCACCTCAGCACCCATAGCGGCTGAGGTCATCTGGGTGTTCTCGTTGAAGCCAACGCTCAGCAACCAACTGGGCATGAACATTGCGCGGGAGTGAAAGCCAACGCCGATTTTCAGGGGCGCCTTGGCTGCCCGCCTCCTCTTCGGCACAGCCGGTGACACAGGTGCCTGGGGCTCTCCAGGCTCTGCTGCGCTTGGTTCATCGAGGCCACCTGTCTTCATGCCCGGCGTGTCTGGTTCGTCGGACCCACCCTTGGAGGACGGTGCTGGTTCATCCGACCCACCCTTGGAGGGCGGTGCCGGCTCATCCGACCCGCCCTTGGAGGGGGATGGCTCGTCAGAGACGGCGCTCGCTCCAGCCTGCTGTGGCTCGTCACCCTTCTTCTTCTTTGTGTGCGGTGTTGGCTTGTCTCCGCTAGGCTTCTGTTCCTTGCCCACTCGTTGGCTCGGCTCAGCGTTTGTTCCTTGGGCCATAACTGGCGACCAGACCCCCAAGGTCCCCCACATAGTGATGATCGTTATCAGCGTGATTTTCTGCATTTGTCTGCCCTCGCTGCGGTCTACACGACGTCTCTTTCGGTTCTTTTGGTTTGCGACCTACGTTAGGTCTAGCTCATGCGCGGTGGTCGATGCCAAGGGCTTTCATCTTCTTGTAGAGGTGGCTGCGCTCGAGTCCCAACGCTTCAGCTGTCTTGGAGACCTGTCCATCGTTATCTTCCAGTGCCTGGAGAACAATCTCGCGTTCTGCCCCCACCAACATATCCTTGAGGGTGACGCCACGACCGTAGTGGGAACGAACACGCTTCGACTTTGGGAAGACCTCCTTCACCTCCTCGACTCCAATGTCGCCATCGCAGAGGATCGCCAAGCGTTCAATGCTATTGCGCAGCTCTCGCACATTCCCTGGCCACTTTTGCTGCATCAACAAGGAGAGCGCTTCTTCACTGATGCTCTTTTCTCGCTTGCCATGGAGTATGCAGGCTTGGTGCAAGAAGTGGCTCGCGAGCAGAGGAATATCTGCGCGGCGCTGGCGTAACGCGGGCAATTCGATAGGCACGACGTTGAGGCGATAAAAAAGGTCCTCCCGGAAGCGCGCGGCCGTGATCTCCTCGGCCATCTTCTTGTTGGTAGCTGCCAGCACTCGCACATCAACCTGGATCGCCTCTCCACCTACCCGCTCTATCTCCCCTTCCTGCAGAGCCCGAAGCACCTTCGCCTGGGCGCTGAGGCTCATATCACCAATCTCATCGAGGAAGATGGTGCCTCCGTCCGCCCGTTCGAACTTTCCCTTCCGCTGCCGCGTCGCCCCTGTGAACGCACCCTTCTCATGACCAAAGAGTTCACTCTCGATGAGATCATGAGGAATCGCCGCACAGTTGACCTTGATGAAGGGCCTATCCACCCGAAGTGACCCACGGTGAATCGCGCGGGCCACCAGCTCCTTACCCGTTCCATTCTCACCGCTGATCAAAACACGACCCTGGGTGGGCGCCGCCTTCGCGATAGTCTCGAAGATCTTCCGCATGGCATCGCTCGAGCCGAGCATCTCTGTTTCACCCGAGGCAGCGGCGCGCAAGGTGGCGTTCTCTTCACACAGACGGGAGAGCTTCAATGCGTTGTCGAGGGTGATCAAGAGCCGATCGGTGCTTAGGGGCTTCTCCACGAAATCGTAGGCGCCGAGCTTGGTGGCCTGCATCGCCGTCTCGATAGTGGAGTGCCCACTCATCATCACCACGGGTATGCCGCGGTACTTCTTCTTGATCTGCCCCAACACCTCGAGACCATCCATCTCGGGCATCGCCACATCCAGCAGCACAATATCGAGGCCCTCTTTCGTCAGCCGCTCGAGGGCCTCCGCGCCACCCCTTGTGGTGGTAACACTGAAGTCCTCGATTTCCAGCGCCCGTTTGAGGGAGCTGAGGATGTTTGGCTCATCATCAACAATTAGTACTCGACCTCGACGCATCAGCCCCTCCTCGGAGGCGAGGAGTCTAACCAGCTGCTTGCACCCTGACCAGACCCCCCTCGGGCCGCCGCCCCAAGGTGTCTGGGCGCAGGAAGCAATTCTTTTTCGTCCTGATGCTCCACAAGAAGGCTTTGGGGCGTGAAAAGCGTGTTATGCCAGGAGCTAACAATTGACACGTCTACCGATACCATCATAGCTTCACCTCGTTCGCCCGGCAGGCTCCGATGATCAGGAGCTTGTGATTTGCGTGCTTTGGGTGCGCACTAAGGAGACGCCATGCCACGTTCGCTGCTGACCCTCTCTCTGATGATCGGCTCTTTCTCACTCTTGCTCATGGGCTGCCCGCCCAAATATCCGAAGTGTGACAAGGACGAGCACTGTATCAAGAAGGGTGAGTTTTGCGTCAACGGTATGTGTCAACAATGCCGTAACACCAAAGACTGCGATGAGGGCAAGACTTGCAAAGACGGGCGCTGTGAAGCGATCCCCGGCTACTGCAAGACCACCGCAGACTGCGACGGTCAAGTCTGCAAGAACAACCTCTGTGCTCCTTGCGCCAATGATGGCGAATGCGGCCCCGATGGCCGCTGTCGTGGGGGTCGCTGTCTGAAGCCTGGCGAGTGCGCCAGCGATGACGATTGTCCCGAAAACCATGAGTGCCAAAATGGCACCTGTGTGGCCCCACCCAAACCCGTTGACCCAGGGCCCTGTACTCCTGAGGTTGTCTACTTTGACTTCAACGAGTTCGTGCTGACCTCCAAGACCACCGCACAGCTGCAAGCCGCCGCCAAATGCATCAAATCCGTCCCGAAACGCCGCGTCCGCGTTGAAGGCCACTGCGACCCACGAGGCACCGAAGAATACAACCTCTCCCTTGGCGACCGTCGCTCCCGCTCAGTGATCAAGTATCTGCGACGCCTCGGTGTCTCCAAAAAACGTCTCCGTCCCGTCTCCAAGGGTAAGCTTGAAGCCGCTGGGGCTGGCGAGAGCGGATGGGCGACAGACCGCAAAGTCAAGTTCATTTGGGAGTAGGCAGCAGCCCGCCCATGAGCAATTTTCGTCCCGCCAACACTCGTCTTTCCGTCTCCGCTCTCTTTGCGCTGGGCCTGCTCTTTGTGTTGAGCAGCGCTGGCTGTATGACCTCCGGTGAGGGGGACGCGCTACGCAAAGATCTCATGCAGCTCCAAAAGAGCCTCTCCAAGACTCAAGTGAGCGCTGAGAAACAGCTGCAGAAACTACAAGAGGTGATGGAGCAGGCTACCGCTTTGCTCACCCGCAACAACGCAGATGTCGGGGCCCAGGTGGACCGCCTGCAACGAGATGTGGCGAAGGTCACAGGCGCCACGGAAGAGAACACCAAGGCGCTTCAAGATCTAAGCAAGCGCTTCGCGGACTTCCAGGCCAAAGTTGACGTCAAGCTGGAGAATCTTTCTAGTGGCGCACCTCAGAAGAAGCAGCCACCTGTCCCCGAAGACAAAAACAAGCTCTTCGGCCTTGCTCAGGGCCGCATCAACGCCGGAAAGCATCAGGAAGGGCGACGCCTCCTACGCCACTTCGTCGCACGCTTCGAGAAGGACGCTCGCGTGCCAAACGCGTGGCTGCAGCTCGGCAATAGCTATTACGCCCAAGGCAAGTTCGCCAACGCCATCCAAGAATATCGGAAGGTGATCGAGAAATATAAGCGCAGCAAGGTGGTGCCTGAGGCCCTCTACAAGATCGGCATGTCTTTCTATCAGCTGAAATACTGCTCCGACGCGCGCGTCTTCTTCTCCGAGCTGACCCGCAGGCATCGCCGCCACCCCGCCGCAAAGAGCGCCCATAAGACACTCAAGCTGATTCGGCGTTACCGCCGGAACCGGCGTTTCTGCCTTAACTGAGGCGGCTGGTCGAAATTGGGAGACCACGCTGGGGCCCGCCAACCGGCAGCCAAAGCGCTGCCCCTTGGTGCTGCCCCTTGGTGCTGCCCCTTGGTGCTGCCCCTTGGTGCTGCCCCTTGGTGCCCCTTCGGCTCACTTCAGATTGAAGGGGTAGGTTATCGTAACAACGGGGCCTGAAAAGCGCGGGAAGCGCAACGAAGAGATGCCACGCTGTACACAAGCGGCGGTGGGGGTTCTGGCGAAGCTCCCCACGGCCCGCCCGCGTGCTCTCCCGTTACGTGTGATGCTGATGCGCAACCTCAGCGTACCGCCAACCTTAAAACGATCGAAGCAGCGTCGCACACCCGGCTTGAGCTGATTCATCACTCGGAGAATGCTCGCACGATCGAGCGTGCGCCGCACCTTTGGCGCTGTGTTCACGGAGCCTGCCGCCAAGACATCATCAGCAGCGCTGGTGGCCTTGCGACGTTTTCTAGGGGTCTTGCGCCTGGCGCTGGCCAGCACATCAACATCATCTCGAACCTTACGACGACGCCTCGATCTTTTTCGGCCGGCTCGTTTCCTCGATTTCCTCTTGGGGGCTGAACGAGCCTTGGGGGCTGAACGAGCCTTGGGGGCTGAACGAGCCTTGGGGGCTGAACGAGCCTTGGGGGCTGAACGAGCCTTGGGGGCTGAGGGGGCTAAACGAGCCTCAGGGGCTTTGGGCGTTGAAGGCGGTGCCCCTTTGACCACCGCTACGGGAGGGGCTCCTTCGGCCCCCGTCTCTTTGTGTGATGCTAGCGTTTCTCTCTTGTCTTGGTGCGACGCGAGGTCTCCACGCACCATCATCGCCACTTCCATCTCGGGCTGGGCTCTTGGTGGTGCGGGGTGTCGCGAAAGTAGAACCACCACCACCACAGTTGCACCCACAACCAGGCTGAGCCCCACCAAGGAGAAGAGAATGATCGTCAGGGGGTTCCAGAAGGGCCGATGAGGCGTGAGAAGATTGCTGGGCACCACAGGTGCTGCCACGGGAGCGGCGGCTGGTAACTGAGGCACCAAAGAGGGAAGAATATCACTGGCCTGTTCTTCAGCCTCTCCTACTCGGCCAGCCACAGGAGGAATCTCTAACTTGAAGGCACCATCCACAGCGGGAGGTGGCATGACGAATGGCGCCCCAACAACGGCGGGCTGCAGCGGACTGGGTGCCAATCCCGGGGGTGCCAATCCCGGGGGTGCCAATCCCGGGGGTGCCAATCCCGGGGGGGCCAATCCCGGGGGGGCCAATCCCGGGGGGGCCAGTCCCGCAGGGGCCAGTCCCGGGGGTGGACCCGCGGCGGGTTGTCCCGCGGGTAGTAGACTCGAGAGCGCCGCTTCAGCCTTCGCTGCGAGAGGAGGCGGAGGGGGGCTTGGAGGAGGGGGTAGCCCAGTGCTTATCAATTTTCGGAGGGGTGAGTCCCCCATGGTCATGGACGGCGGTGGAAGCGTCACAGGGTTGCGCATCCCAGTCCAGAGGCGCACCTCGCTGACTTCCACTTGTTTCTTCAACTCGAGACTGCTGATATTTTGCACCTGGCTCGGCTCTAATCTGCCAGGACGCTCACCCCAACCAACATCATCTCCTTGACTCCATGTTTCAGGGCTCCGCACCTGCCCTGTAAGCTCTCGACGATCTCCGAGGTCATCTCTCTTCTCCCGCACCAGCCGAGTGGCTTCGTCCTCCAGCTCGTCCACCGCCTCGAGGTTTCCCGGCTCTTGATCTTCGGGCCACGGTGCGGCGAATGAATCGAAGTGATCGGTGCCCGCCGCCTGGGACTCTGCCCAGGGGTCGCTGACTTGTGTGGGCGGTTGGTCCCAGGAAGAGTCCTCATCATCGTTGGGCGCATAACTATAACGCAAGTCACTATCCAGGGCCGGACCCTGATTCTGGGAGGAACCCCTGGCGGCCTCCATCTGCTCCAGCGCGATGGCCCCTGATGACGGCGGCAAATAGGCGGTGTCTGCCAGGGCAGCGAGGACGCGAGGATCGGTGACCTGGGTAGGGATTGAGGGATCGCTCTCTTCGTTGAATGGGGGTGATTCTTCGCGCTCGAAGAGCGCCGTGGGAGGCTCCTCTGCGCTGTGACCCACATTTCGGGACCCCTCAATCACCAAATGTCGCAATTCTTGGACATCGGCCATGGGGAGCCATTCATCCAGGCCCTCAGCCCAAACATAGGTCTCGATACCCACCTCACCCCGGTTGAGATATCCCTCTATCTCAATGGGGGTCATGGGACCTACAGGCTCTCCTGCCAGAGCTACATACCAGATCGCGTCAGGGTCACGAGCAGCCGGGGCAGTCTCCGCAGTGCTATTCGGCCCTGAGAGCACCTCGAACTCACCACCACGATAGCGCGCGACGATCTGCTCACCACAACGCTTGCAGAGCGCACGAAAACGGCGCCCCTTGATCTTCGAGATGGGGATTCCATAGCGAGCTCCACAGGCATGGCAGAGGAGCTTGACCTTGTTGGTCTTTGTATTCGAGTGACGATCCATCATTTAATCGAGGAAAGGCAGAACGGCGTGTCGCGCTAGACCTCCCATGGAGACGATCATAGCCGAGTGTCCACATGATTCCCAGATCTTGGACCCCGCAGTCGCCCTCGAACTTGGTTTAGCGGGAAAGCGGTGGAGGATGGAGCCCTGCGAGCATGAAAGAAACGAGGAGCAGGGCCAAAGAAGCGAGCTCCAGGACCACCCACAACCATGCAGGAAGCTGGCGTGCCTGGTTCTTCGTGGCGAGGCCCAAGCCCATCAAGGCCCCCACCACCGCGCCACCGAGGTGAGCCGCCATGTCTATCTGAGGATGGAAGCTGATGGCTATGCCAAAGAGAAACCATTTGAAGAGCCCCTCACGAAAATACTCGGCACCAGCGGGTCGCCGCACATAGCCCAAGATCAACCCTGCGGCGATCAGGCCAAAGACCATGCCCGAAGCTCCACCGCCCATACCGCGCCATTCTCCGAGGATGAAGAGTCGGTGCCCAATGGAAAAGACAAAGCCGCCGACGCCCGTGAGGGTGAAGAGCACCAGGTAGCGGCTGCGTCCGAAGGTCTGCTCCAACACCGGCCCGAGCTGAACCAGCCAGAGAACATTGAAGATGATATGCAAGAGCCCAAAGTGGATGAAGATCGGCGTCACCAAGCGCCACCATTCCCCGTGGAACACCAGGGGAATGGACCAGGCGCCAAAGCGGAGAGCCACATAGCGATCAGGCCCAGAAAACAAGGAGCCTTGGCCGCTGCGCATCAACATCGCCAGATATATCGCCACACAGGCGAGGGCCATCACGCTGGTGTAGCTGTAGGAACCCTCAGGGATGAGCATGCGCCCATAGCGTGCCAGCCGTCCAGCGAGCACGCTGGGGAGTCGCGCCTCGCAGCGTGGACAGCGGCGTTCTTTCCCATCAACAGTCAGCCCACAGCTCTTGCAGAGTTTATGCTTGTAGCGCAGTGCCCGGGATCTGTTCTCTCGCGCATGAGCGCGCCGCTCACGCTGCACCTGCCAGCGCTGCCACTTCCAGCGCAAGCGAGTCGTATTGAACCCAAAGGCCTGCAGCAGCTTCTCCCAAGGTGGTCGTTGATCGGCCATGGGTGAGCATTATAGGGTCGACGCTGGCAACCTGCTAGAGGGGCTATTTCGGCTGGGGCTACCTTGACCCCAGCCCGCTGAACGTTCATCTTGTGCCCCGCCATGAGCGACAAACCAGCCTTCACTATCGTCAGTGAACATCAACCCGCGGGCGACCAACCCCAGGCCATCGACAAACTCGTGGCAGGGCTGAAGCGCGACGAGAAGATGCAGGTGCTGCTTGGAATTACAGGCAGCGGCAAGACCTTCAGCGTCGCCAATGTCATCGAGCGCGTGCAGCGACCCACGCTTGTGATCGCCCACAACAAGACCCTCGCCGCGCAGCTCTATGGTGAGTTCAAGGAGCTCTTCCCACAGAACGCCGTGCACTATTTCGTCAGCTACTACGACTACTACCAGCCAGAAGCCTACGTGCCCTCGTCGGACACTTTCATCGACAAGGACGCCATCATCAATGATGACATCGATCGAATGCGACATGCCGCCACACGGGCCCTGCTCTCCCGTCGTGATGTGATCATCGTCGCGTCGGTCTCCTGCATCTTCGGCATCGGGAGCACTGAGTATTATGGTGGCATGGCCATTGATCTCCACCTGGGGCAAGAGCTCGATCGTGACGATCTGCTGAAACAGCTGGTGGAGATTCAATTCGAGCGCAACGACTATGATTTCCACCGCGGTACCTTTCGGGTGCGTGGAGATGTGGTGGAGATCTTCCCGGCTCACGAGGAAGAGCGTGCGATCCGCGTCGAGTTTTTCGGCGACGAAATCGAGGCGATGCACGACGTTGACCCACTTCGTGGACAGGTGCTCGAGAGCCGCGCTCGCGCCGCCATCTTCCCCTCAAGTCATTATGTGACACCTGACGACCAGCGCCGGCGCGCCTTGGTCTCCATCCAACAAGAACTCCAAGGCCAGCTCCAAGAGCTCAAGAGCTCCATGAAATTGGTGGAGACGCAGCGGCTCGAACAACGCACGCTCTTTGACCTCGAGATGATCGAGCAGATGGGCTATTGCAACGGCATCGAGAACTACTCGCGCCACCTCTCGCAACGAAAAGAAGGAGACCCTCCTCCCACCCTCCTTGACTACTTTCCCGAGGATGCGCTCTTGATCGTCGATGAGAGCCATCAGACCATCCCACAGCTGCGGGCGATGTATCGTGGTGATCGCAGCCGCAAGGAGACCCTCGTCAACTTCGGCTTCCGCCTGCCCTCGGCGCTCGACAACCGCCCACTCAAATTCGAGGAGTTTGTCGCTCGCATCAACCAATGCATTTTTGTCTCAGCGACCCCGGGCGACTGGGAGTTGGAGCAAACCGAGGGTGAGGTCGTGGACCAGGTCCTGCGCCCCACGGGTCTGCTCGATCCACGCATTGAGGTCCGACCCATCGCTGAACAAGTCGATGACCTGCTCGAGGAGATAAGGGCGCGAGTGGAACGCCAGGAGCGGGTGCTCGTAACGACACTCACCAAGCGCATGGCAGAGGATTTGACCGAGTACTACCAGGAGGTGGGGGTGCGCGTGCGGTACCTACACTCAGATATCGATACGTTGGAGCGGGTCGAAATCCTCCGCGACCTGCGTCGAGGCGCCTTTGACGTACTGGTAGGCATCAACTTGCTGCGTGAAGGCCTCGACCTGCCCGAGGTCTCGCTGGTGGCCATCCTCGACGCGGACAAGGAGGGCTTCTTGCGCTCAGAGCGCGCCCTGATCCAGACCATCGGGCGCGCGTCACGCAACGTAGAGGGCGCGGTGCTCATGTACGCTGACCGCATCACACACTCCATGGAACGAGCGATCTTCGAGACCGAGCGCCGCCGAGAAGTGCAGCAGGTCTATAACGTTGAGCATGGCATCACACCACGCACAGTGCAGCGTGGCATCCTCGATATGCAGCGGGAGATCTCCGAGTTCGACGGACGGGAACCCCACGCTGAAAGAGACAACGCCGAGGTACCGCTCTCTGAGATTCCAGCGCAGATCGAAGCGCTGCGCAAGGAGATGAACGACGCGGCTCAGACATTGGCCTTCGAGCGCGCCGCCGAATTACGGGATCGCATCCAGCAGTTGAGCAAACGTGAGCTGCAACTGCGGGACACAGGACGTGGAGCCAAGGCCGGAACAAGCAGAAAAAGAAAGGGCGGCAAGCAGGCAGCAAGAGCGCCGCGACGGCAGGGGTGAGATGGCAAGGCGCGGACGATTACATGTTAACCCCTATACCTTCAACGGCCTCGCAGGCCGCAAAGAACCCCTGGTGGTGCCTCAGGGACGCCCGCTGGAAGTGGAGCTTGGCTGTGGAGATGGGCTCTTCATCGTAGAACGAGCGGCGCTAAAGAGCGACGTGTTCTGTCTTGGTATCGATATCCGTGAGAGCTTCCTCTCCCCCGGCCGTGCTCGCATCGACGAACTCGCTCTCGATAATGTCGTGCTAGAGACGGCAAATTTGATCGTTGATCTTGGAGACCTCTTTAGAGCAGGGAGAGTCCAACGCTTCTTCATCAACTTCCCAGACCCCTTCTTCAAACGCAGACATCATCATCGCCGCTGGCTCACCGAGGACGCGGTGAACCAACTGGTGTGTGCGCTAGAGCAAGACGGTGAGCTCATCTATCAAAGCGATGTTTGGGAGCTGGCTCTCGAGGCGCTCACCCTCTTTTCTATGCACAGCGCGCTACACAACACATGTGGATATTTCTCCTTCTGCCAAGGCCGTGTCGCTGAGCCCAGGACATCACACGAGAAGGTCTGGGAGAAGTTCAAGCGAAAGATCTGGCGGATGTCTTTTGTCCGGCACTAAGTCCGCTGCGACTGGTGGTCCATCGCAGGGGCTAGGGGCCGCCGTCCACTAGGGGTGGGTCATCAACCCAGAAATCGAAGGCCCCTGACACATGCCCGTCAGCTGTGACCACCACGGGAACAAGGCCGGAGAGCTTCTTTGGCACCTCAACAATGACACGACGCGCCTGGACCTGCACCACCCGTGCTTCGTAACCACCAAAGGATACCTCCACCGTGGTGGTGTCAAAGTCCCCTCCAATAATGTGTACGAGGTCTCCTGCATGGCCACTTGCAGGAATGATCGCGTCGATGTGGGGCTGAACCCCATCGGTGCAGGCGATGAAAAGGAGGGTTGATAGTGCGCAGAAGAGCGTACGAGGGGAAACCACCAAGCCGACTTTAAAGCTCGCCTGCCGCACAACGGTCATGAATCAGACCATAGCAAGCAGAACCCCTACTGGGGAACCTTCTTCCAGTCTTCCAGGAAACGTGCGAGGCCGAGGTCCGTGAGGGGATGCTTCACCAACTGTTGAATAACCTTGAACGGTATGGTGGCCACATGAGCGCCCATCATGGTCGCCTCCACCACATGCAGCGGACTGCGCACGGACGCCACCAAGACCTCGGTGTCAAAGTCATAGTTGTTGTAGATGGTGAGAATCTGCTCGATCAACTCCATGCCGATTTGGCAGATGTCATCGAGTCGACCCACAAAGGGGCTGATATACGTTGCGCCGGCCTTGGCCGCCAACCAAGCCTGTGGCGCGCTAAAACAGAGGGTAACGTTGGTCTTGACGCCCTCACCACTGAGGGTCTTGGTGGCGCGCAGCCCATCTTCGGTCAGGGGCAATTTGATCACGATATTCTTTGCGATCTTTGCCAATTCACGTGCCTCATTGAGCATCAACTCGCTCTCCGTGGCCACCACCTCTGCGCTCACAGGGCCCTTCACAACCTCGCAGATTTCCTCGAGCACCGCCCGAAAGGGCTTGCCGGTCTTCGCGACTAACGAGGGGTTGGTGGTGACACCATCGAGGAGGCCGAGGTCATTCGCCTGCCTAATCTCGTCGATGTCCGCTGTATCGATAAAGATCTTCATCGCCACGTTCTCTCTTCCCGCCGCTGAGCGCGGCGACCCACGACTAGCACCCTTGGCCCACAGAGACAATCCCAGAGAGACAATGCCACCAAGCAATCCAGCAGAGACAATCCCAGAGGTGGTCAAGGCTAGAGCGGTGGGCTATACCATCGACGTTGAGAGAGGTTCTGATGGCGAAAATTTCTGGATGCAGCGGTGCTGGGCTTCCCCGCCCGGGATACCGCAAAACCCTCGATTTCTTCGAGGTCAAAGACACTTTTCTGCTCCCCCCAAAGAGCAAAACCCTCGAGCGCTGGCGGGAGATTTCTGGTGAAGAGTTCGTCTTTGCCGTGAAGGCCTGGCAGGTGATCACCCATGAAAGCGACAGCCCAGGCTATCAAGTGATGCCAGAGGGCATTCGCAGCGCGATGCAAAAGGGGGGACACTTCAAAGAGGGCGGGGAGATTAGGGAGGCTTGGGAGCAAACGCTGCGAGCGGCCAAGGCCTTGCGGGCACGCGTCATTCTTTTCGAAACCCCCGCAAGCTTCACGCCTACATCTCGTAACCGTGCGCGTATAAGCAGCTTTTTTGAGTCCATTGAGAGACTCGACGATATCCTTCTCGTCTGGGAGCCCTTGGGCATATGGTCTTCAGAAGAGCGACTGACGATCTGTGGCGATCTTGGCTTGATCTCAGCAGGCGATGAAGAATCGCTTCAAAGCACTGATGTGGGTTATGTCCGCCTGCATCGGGGGACCTACGACGAAGACCGCTTGATCGCTATCGCTGATGCAACCTGGGAATCAGAAGAGATGTACTATGCCTTCCAGGGCCCGGAGATGGTGCACCACGCCCGTCGACTGCAGAAGCTGCTCAGTGAGACAGGTGGATGAACGGGGATAGGGGTCTCGCCTGCCTCAACCTGAAGCTCGTGGACGACCGGAGCCGAAAGACGGTCGTCGACCACATTGTACATGGATTGGTTCATGGTTCTCTGCTCGGGGAGGGGCTGGCCATCCAGCGGCGTGATGCTGCTACCATCCACTTCAGTCGTCACAAATTTGGAGTCCTGGGACCAAGCAGCGGACAAATCGGTGTATCCACCGATGAAGCCGGGAAGACGGCTGTGCACTGTCAGCTCTGGTGTGGAAAGCTCCGTTGGCAGATCTTCAGCAAAGCCGTATTCATGGGCGCAGTGGCGGCCACGATAGCCCTCTTGCTCTTTGGCTGGTTGATCGTGGTCTCAGCGCCCGTAGCAGCTGGTATCAGCCTCATAGCAGATTTTCTTGGCTGGCGGCGTGCTCGCAACGAGCTTAAACGTCGTTTTGAGACCTTTCTTTCCAACAGTCGCTATTTTGATCATTTCTAGGGAGCCTACATTTCTAGGGAGCCTACGCTGATGGCACTTCCTCACACCTAGAAGATAGGTGGAGAACCTAGAAGATAGGTGGAGAACCTAGAAGATAGGTGAGAACCTAGAAGATAGGTGGAGAACCTAGAAGATAGGTGGAGAACCTAGAAGATAGGTGGAGAACTCAGAAGGTGAAGGTGGTCGTCGAGGGAGCGGCGATCACAGGCTCTGGCTTGGCCGGCTTGGCTGGC
>JAFCZD010000097.1 GCA_019314525.1 Deltaproteobacteria bacterium | reverse complement strand
AGGCATGTGGCGCGTCAAGGCTGCGAGGGTGTGATTTACGAGTCCATCCATCCAAGAGGATCCTGCCGCCACAGCTGGGTCGGAGAGCGCTTGGATGGTGGTGATATAGTCCTCTGCCTCAGAAGCATCAAGCCCCTTGTGCAGCGACGCGAGTTGCGTCTCGTCACCTCGAAGTTCCCCATAAGCAGCGAGATCGGCCTCTATCTGTGGCCAGGCGGTCAAGAGTGCCCGCTGATCGCGGATCTCTCTCGCTCGTTTTTCGCCCTGCTTTTCCAGCTCGACGATGGATGCCTCAAAATAGCCCACCAGCCGCGCGAGCTGCTTGACGCGCTCTTTCACCACGCTGTCCACGATTTTCTGGGCGGCGCTGTAGAGCACGCTGCGTGCCTCGTTGCCTTTGGCCAGGGGCAGGCGGACTTGCTCGTACCAATGCCAGAGCGCGATGATGTTGCCGAGGTAGCGCAGGTTGCGCTCCACGCGCGCCTTCATGCGCGTCAACCGCGTGGGGTTGAAGGCCAGGACTGCGGGGGTGAGAGGCTCGCCCACCACCAACTCATCAGGGCCATGGTCTTGGCGATAAACAAAACCCGCCGCGAGTACAGTGCCGTAGTCCATGCTCACCGGCCCGACGATGCCTGCCTGCCCACCGAGAAAAATGCGCGACGAGCGCAACATCACACCCCGTGGGATGTCGCCGATGAGCGAGGGGGTGGCCTTGTCACCGCGGGCACCTTGAGGCGTGAAGTTGAAGTGGATGAAGGAGCTTCCAACTTCACTGTGGTCACGTCGGCTGGTGCCGCCAGCCATCAAGATGTCGCAGAAATTGATCAGGCTGCCCAAGGTCACGAAGGGCAGGAGGATCGTCTGTTTGAGCCCCACGGTGTGGGCACCGTTGGCCTCCTCTTCCAGCAGACAGCCCGGGCGGATATGAGCGCCAAGCCCCATGGAGGCTTTGTCGAGAAAGACGGAGCCTGCGAAGTAGCCTGCGCTGAGCGTGACCTCAGGGCCGAGCACGCAATCATTGACCACCACGGGACCTTCGGGGCCGATATGGCAGCCCGGCATGATACGTAGCTTCGAGCCCCTCAGGCTCGCGCCTGGGTAGAGCACGGTGCCTGGACCTTCTATCTTCTCGAGGTCCACATCTGGGTTGATGCTAACGCTCTGCGGGGAGACCACCTTCACCCCGCGAGCAGCCAACTGTTGAGCGAGTTGTTCTTGCATTGCCGCCTCCTGCGGCGTGCATTGTACTCGGGAGCAGGGCGGGTGGGGGGGCGAAGGCCAAAAAAAGGCGGGTGGGGGGGAAGCCTGAAAAAAAGAGGAGGGGGAAGGCCAAAAAAAGAAACCCCCCGGCTCTGGTCCTGGGGGGCTTCTAACCAACACCTCGAGACGAAATCATCATCTCGAATGTAGGAACTAAATAAGCCAAATATTAAGTCATTGCAAGTTTCTAACTATCTAAGACCCTCTAAGCTCAAGCGAAAACTAAGAACAGCTATCTAACTCTATATGTAGGACATCAAGGTCCGTAAGCAGCGTCAGCGATCCAAAGATCGCTGGTTGGGGGAACGACGCCTTAAGAGTTAAGAGCATTAAGCGTGGGCGTCGAAGCCTTGCATTTTTCTTAAAGCAACACACATGCCACAGCGAGTCATTTTCCTTAACCACCGGATATTTAGGCGTTTGTCTGTTTTAGGAGGGGGAAGGTAGATGCCAGAACTATGACAACTTTGTCAGGCTCTCTGGATGCGTTGAGCTTGGCTTGAACCTCCGAGGTAAACGGGGTATTGCACCCCATGTCCAGCTGAGCCTCCCTGCCGAGCCTCTGGTTGGACACCACCTGTCGGAGCCAAGATGAACGATCTGCTGTTGATCAACACTGAGGGATACGAAAAACGTGTCGCTCTGGTCGAAAATGGTGTGTTGGTCGAGTTTCACATCGAGCGTGAGAGTGATCGAGGCATCGTGGGCAACGTCTACAAAGGGCGTGTGGTGCGAGTGCTGCCCGGTATGCAAGCGGCCTTCGTGGACATTGGTATCGGCAAGGCTGCGTTCCTCTACGCCGACGATGTGATGGGCGATCCCGAGGCGAGCCCTACAGACCTTGCTGAAGACGACGCCGAGGAGCCACAGGAGATGGAGAGGGCGGTGCTCCAACGGCCACCCATCGAAGAGCGCTTGCGGGAGGGGGAGGAGATCTTGGTGCAGGTCGCCAAAGACCCCATCGGAACCAAGGGCGCTCGCATCACGAGCTACATCTCGTTGCCTGGTCGCCACTTGGTGCTCATGCCCACAGTGGATCACGTAGGGGTCTCTCGCCGCATCACCGACGAGGACGAGCGTCAACGTCTGCGTGACTTGGTGGAGTCCATGCGTCCAGAGGGCGCAGGGTTCATTGTGCGCACCGTCGCGGAGGGAAAGAGCGATGACAGCTTACGCTCCGACATGGAGTTTCTGCTCAAGCTCTGGCAGGACATCGAGGAGCGCAGCTCGGACGCCCGCGCACCGAGCCTGATCTACAGCGACCTCGATCTGACCCTGCGTATTGTTCGCGATCTTGTCTCCAGTCAAGTGGGGAGGCTGGTGGTGGACTCGGTGGATGAGTACCAACGGGTGAGCGAGTTCATCGCCACTTTTATGCCTCGCTACGCCAAAGTCCTGGAGCTTTACTCAGGAGACGAGCCCTTCTTCGACGCCTTCGGTATTGAGCACGAGATCGATCGAGCGATGGAGCGCAAGGCCTGGCTCAAGTCGGGTGGCTATTTGGTTATCGACCAGTGTGAGGCGCTCACGGCGGTGGACGTCAACACCGGCCGCTATGTGGGCCGGCGCAACCTGGAAGACACCATCACGCGTACCAACCTCGAGGCGGTGCGTGAGGTGGCCACCCAGCTGAGGCTGCGAAACATCGGTGGGATCATCATCATCGACTTCATCGACATGGAGTTGGAGGCGAATCGCCAGAAGGTGTGGCGCGCGCTCAACGAGGCGCTGGCCTCCGATCGTGCCAAGTTCAACGTGTTGCCCATCTCCGAGCTGGGGTTGGTGGAAATGACACGTCAGCGGGTGCGAGAGTCGCTCAACCATCAACTCGCCGAGACCTGCCCCCATTGTGAGGGTAAGGCTGTGATCAAGACCGGCCAAACGGTCTGCTATGAGGTGTTGCGTGAGATCGGCCGTCAAGCGGCTGTGCTCTCGGGTCCTGGGCTGACGGTGTGTGTGCACCCAGAGGTCGCGGATCTATTGGCAGACGCCGAACGTGAGCACCTCGCGCGGCTCGAGCGCCGCCTGGCCAAGGAGCTTTCAGTGGAGGCACGGCCAAAGTTTCACGTTGAGCAATTCGAGATTCATGTTAACGTTGTTAAATAGTTAATAATACAAGAAGTTAAGCGATGCCGGTCCCTCGACAACCTCGAATCACGATCAACCGCGAGTTCGCGAGCGTTGATCAGTTCATCACCGAATACGTCTCTGATATTTCCCGGTCGGGAATCTTCATTCGCTCCAAGGATCCCCTGCCGAAGGGCACCAAGGTCAAATTGCATTTCACGGTGATCGTCGACGAGATCGAGACCATCGAAGGCCTCGGTGAGGTGGTGCGTGTTTCGGATGACCCAGCAGGGATGGGGGTCGCTTTCATCGAGTTGTCGCCTCACAGCGAGCGCCTCATCGAGGGCATCCTAGCGAGGAAGAAGAAGTGAGCATCAGCCGTCGTCTTGCAAACTTGGTACGCTCGAACTTGGGTTCTCTGATGGATCGCGCAGAAGGTGGTTCATCTTCTAAGCTCGAAAATCTCTCTGACGCCGAACTCGAAGCAGAGCTTCAGCGGCGGCGGGCCCGTCGGGAGGGGGCGCAGCAGGCCGCGAGCCAAACATCCCGCAACGCTTCGAATAATGTCGAGGAGCAGGCATGGCAGGAGGTCGAAGATGCCATGCGCGGCAGGGGAGGAGCGGGCGCACGGCGAGGTTCACAAACACATCGTTCATCGGGGGCGCACACACGCACACGCTCGAGTGGGCGCAGCGCTGACAGGCGCGGGGCTGACAGCCGCATGGCCAAGCTCTACGCGCAGATTGAATGTCCCTACGGCGCAGATATCGACACGGTGCGGAAGAGCTACCGCGCCATGATGCGCAAATACCACCCCGATGTGCATTCCCATGATGTTGACAAGCAACGCGTCGCCACCGAACTCAGCCAGCGCCTCACGGCGGCCTACAATGAGCTGAAACGCCAACTGGAACGCCGCTGAATGATGGAGATCGTGATCTCCGCCCTCATCGCTGGTGGGTTCATCACCCTGACGACCCACCTCTGGCGTCGCAGCCAGGCCGCCCAGGATGCGCGGCGACCTGCTTTGCTGGCGAGCGCCGAATTGGAGCGCACTCTCGACACCTTGGAGGTGGGTGATATTCTCATCTACGAGCGTCGTGACTTGATCGTGACTGAGGTCTGGCAGCTGGAGGCGGAAGCGCATAGCTGGCGCGAATATCGGCTGGATGACGAAGGCGTCACGCGGTGGTTGGTGGCGGATAGGCGGGACGGAGACGGCGTTCGCCTGGGTGATCCTCTGGACTCGGCGCTGCCGGCGTTGCCCTCTGGAGCTTTTGATCACCAAGGAGAGATCTTTCAGCTCGAGGCCAACGGTCAGGTAGACGCGCTGCTCGATGGGAGCCCACGTGGTGAAGTTGCGTATTGGGATTATGCGCATCTAGGCCGGAGGTTGTGGATACGTCGCGGTGGCACGCTCTCTTTCGCTTGCGTTGGTGAGCGGGCGCGGCGCCATCTCATCGATGTTCTGCCGGGCTCATGATTCCGCTCATGATTCCGCTCATGAGTCCTCCGCGAACGTCTATTCGTCCAAGGTGAGCAGCTCCTGCGTTTCATCTTCCAGATCTTCCTCTGCGAGGAGCCTGGGTTCTTCAGTGGTTGCCCGCCGGGCAGGGCTAGGAAAGTTCCCCTTGATCGCCGCTAGCCGTTGCTTGGCGAGGGTCGAGTCTGGGGCGAGCTCGAGGGCGCGGCGATAGTAGTCTTGACCACGCTGCCGCGAGAGCAGCTGCGACCAGGCCACATCTCCCGCGGTGACCTGTAGCCGTGCTTGATGATCGTTCGACAAGGAGTCGCTTTGGGCTGCCCGCTCGAGGTAGCGGAGGCTACGATCCCAATCTCCATGGCTCATGGTGAGCGCAGCGAGGATCTGCAGCGCCCCTGCATGGTTGGGAACTCGGGTGAGGGCCTGCTCCATCGCTTTGATCACGCGGGTGACGATCTTGAACTCGACATCACGGAGGAGGAGCGGCTCCACAGGAGTCGCCGCCCAAGACTTTGCCACGTCTTCCCACGCCGCGTCGCTCGCTACGGGCTGCGCTCCTTTGGGCAGGGCGATGGCTTGGAGCCGTCGCAGCGCGGCTCGCTGTTGGGCCTGGTGCAGCTCACATAGCCCCAGGCGCACATAGACGTCGGCTAGCTCGTGGGGGCTCTTCTCTTCGCCGTAGGAGCCGATGACGGCTTCAGCGATGCGCTGAGTATTCGCCCACTGTCGGCGCACGAAGCAGAGCTCCAAGAGGCGGTCCAGGGTGGGCAAGTAGAGGGGTTCTCGGCTGAATGACTTCACATAACAGGAGAACGCCTCATCCGCGGCCCCAAGCTCTTCATGCGCTCTGGCCAGTCGAAAGAGGTGTTCATGCAGTTCTGGGACCTCCAGGCCGTCTACGAGCTCTGTGAGCAGCTCGACGGCTTCGCCCCAGCGCTTCTCGATGAACGCGCGCAGCCCTAACTTGGCCCGCGCTTCATCGTTGTGCGTGTCCAGCTCCAGCGCCTCACGTAAGGCCTCCGCCGCTGCCCCTGGTCGCTCCAGCTGCCGCTCCATGATCGCCGCGATCTCAACCAGCAGGCGTGCTTTGTCGGGTGGGTGAGTGAGTGTCTCCAGCTCATGGCGGGCCAAGGAGAGCACCTCTCGCCACTGCCCCTTGCCAGCCGCGAGCTGCCGCAGGGCTGCCATCGCCTTGGAGTGGCCTGCGACGAGCTGAAGCGCCTGTTCGTAGGCGCGGCGCGCAGCGGTCTCGTCCGCGAGCTTGTGGTGATGAAGTTCACCCACCTCGAAAAAGGCGTCAGCACGCAACGCTGGGGTAACGGAGTTGGTGATGGCCCGACGCTCCATTACCCTGATCAGGCGGTCCCAGAGCTCTAGCCTGCTGTAGATTTCATGGAGAAGGGGAAGCACCTCGTCGTGCTCAGGGGCGAGGTCGAGCACTGCCTCGAACTGCTCGGCGGCCATCTCTTCTTTGGTGAGGCGGTTGAGCAGTACGTCTCCGAGTTGCAGGTGCAGGGGAATGAGCTTGGCGGGGATATTCTCGTGGGCGATTTGCTCGCGAAGCAAGCCGACGAGGTTTTTCCACTGGTCGCGATTGGCGTAGATATCGCTCATCAGCGCCGCGCTGTGGGCGTCGCCTGGGGCGATCTCGCGGATACGGCGACAGACCGCGAGGGCCTCTTCTTCTTGACGGAGGCGCGTCACCAGCACCTCCGCGGCTTTGCGCAAGAGGCCCAGTCGAGCGCGCTTGTCTGTCTCGAGCTCGGCGTGTCGCTCAAGGACCGTGGCGAGCCTGCGCCATTGCTCCAAGGCCTCGTAGATCACCGCCATCTCGGCGAGCACTTGCGCATCGCGGGGGGCGAGCTGATGGGCCGCGCGCAGGTGGTTTCCTGCTGTGTCGAGGTCTCCAAGCTGTATTCGTGTGAGGCGCGCGAGTTCGAGATAGTTTTTTGCCTTGTCCTCAGCTGCGTCCACTCGAGAGCACTCTGAGAGCAGGAGCGCTTCGAGTTCTCCCCACCGAGCTTCAGCGTGGAGCAGGCGCTTGAGCTCCTGGCGAGCTTTGACGCTGGAGGGGTCGAGGGAGGTGATACGTCGCCACTGCGCAATGGCAAAATCCCGGTCGCCGAGCTTCTCTTCAGCGAGGGTGGCCGCCTCCTCGAGCAGTCTATTGCGCTGCTCGTCGTTGGCGCTGGACTCCGCGGCTTGGGCCAGGAGCGTGGCGACCTTCCGCTGTCCGTCGCTGCCCTGGGCCCCACACCCGCGTACGAAGGCGAGGGCAAGGGGGTGTTCGGGCTGCAGCACCAAGAGCTGACCATAATAATGAAAGGCCATGCGCTCGTCAGTGAGCTCTTTGGCGTGGACCGCGCCGAGCTCTTCGAGAGCCGCGATGCGCTCATCTCCACTGCTCTGTTCGAAGATGGCGGCCAGGCGGTGGGCGAGCTGCGGATATTGATGCAGCTCGCGGTGGATATCGATCAACTCCCGGAGCACTCCAGGATCATCAGGAGAGAGTTCCAGAAGCGCCTCGAGTTGCCCCACGGCGTCTTGAGCGCGGGCGAGAGGCCCACCATAGATCCGCGAGAGCTTCTTTCGCAGGCGCGCTTCCTCCACTGCCTTTGGTTCCCACTGGAGCTGGCGTTCCAAAAACGTCGCCAGCTCGTCGTGGAGCGCGAGCTCGTCATACACGCTCTCCAAGAGGGCGATCACGTGTCGCGCTCCCTTGGGACAGTTGCTTTGAGCCTGTTGCAGCAGGCCAAGGACTCGCTTGCTTTTCGATTCCACTCGCGCGGCGATCTGTGCAGCGCCGATCCAGAGCCGGGAGGCGCCTGCTCTGTCCCGTTCAGGGGAAGCCTTGGCCTTCTTCACGAGTTCTTCGTAGCGGGCCTGTTCATACTCAGGTGCGGCCCTTCGCCCCTCGCTGAGCCTTTTGGAGACCTCTTCATCCTCAGGCGCGAGGAGCGCCAAGTGGTGCAGCAGGATGTCTGCTACGTCATCACGCTGGTGGTGGACGCATTCTTCGACCAACTCGACGCCCATGGGCAGTCTTCGCGAGGTCTCTTGTGCCCAGCTGCGGAGATCCAGCAGAACGAGCCCAATTTCTCCCAACACGCTCGACAAGAGTCGTGGTTTCCCAGCGAGCGCGTCGTTCCAACACTGAGCGACGAATTTGGCGTTGTTGTCGTCTCGTGGATCGAGCCGTTGCAGGTGTGAGGCGAGCTCCTTGGTATCATTCGTGCCGAGCTGGAGCTCGATGAGTCGCCGAAGCATCGCGTCGCGCTGTGGAGCTCGCCCACAGTGGCTGATGAAGCGCTCCATAGCGCGGGTTAATCGTGGGTAATCGCCTCCCGCTTCGTCGTTCAGATGACGTTGAAGGAGGTCTACCCGCGCCCCCAGGGCGTCGCGGTCCCCAGGGGCGAGCTGCAGGAGCAAGCTGTAGCTCTTCAGCGCAGCCTGATCATCCTCGAGCACCTCTAGCTGGCAGGTCGCTATCTCGCGGTAGATTTCTATCTTGCGGCGGAGGTCGCTGCAGCGCAAGGCCTCACGCTCAAGGAGCTCGAGGTATTGGGGCCACTCTTCCTCTGTTGCATAGAGTCGCTCAAGTTGACCCGCCTCTTCTCCAGTGTGTGTGAGTTCCCAGGCGCGGCGCCAGGCCTGGATCGCCCTCGTCGCGTCGGCCAGGCTGTCTTCGGCGAGGCGCGCAAGCTCACGCCAAAGGGAGGCGGCACGCTCGTTGGGCACGGCCGCAGCCGCGCTCAAGGCTAAAAGCTCGGCCAGGGGTTCATATCGCTGCTGCTCCCTGAGATATTCGCGGGCTGGCGCGAGGGCCTCCGGGGAGGCGGGACGCAACCTGAGGGCCATGCGATGTGCGTCATAGGCCGCCTCGTCATCTCCACGCGCCTTTTCGAGTTGCGCGAGCTCCATGGCGTCGGCGAAGCTCTTTTCGTCACGAACCTCTTGGACCAGGGCGCGCAGGATGGTTGATGCTGCGCTATCTTGTCCAAGCTTCTGCAGCGACGCGGTCAAGCGCCGCGCGTCCTCTGGTTGGCAGCGAACGAAGTTGAGGGAGCCCGCGCTCGTGAGCGCCTCTTCGAGCACGCGTCCCTCCTCGGGATCGTTCTCATTGAGCAGCTCGGTGGCGTAGAGCAGGCACGAGGTGCGCAGGGAGGGTGAGAGCGCGCGGCGGGTTCCGTCGAAGTAGAGCGCCTTGAGCTCTGACGAGGCGTTGGTGCGTTCTAGCTGACTCTTCAAGGTGAAGAAGGTCTCAGTGCAGGGGCAGATTTCCCAGCTGCTCTTTAACGCCGTCAGCCCCTCTTCTTCTTCGTGGGCGGCGAGGTGCAGGCTGGCTCGGCGGAGCTCAAGCTGTGCGCGTTCAACATCGCCTCCAGGCTCAAGTTGGGCCTCTTGCGCGGTAGAGTGAGAGCCCTCGACTGGATGTTGTGTCATGGTTGGTCGTTTCGCCGATCCTGGGGATCATAACGTTATTCCCACGCAGGCGGGAATCTTTCGGCTCAAGGGATGGATGCCTGTTTTCATGGACATGACGGATGCGGGGGATGCCCGTTTTCGAGGGCATGAGCATCGATGGGGACCGATCGCCTACTCGACGAGGGACTCGTTGGGCATGCCCAGGAGCTGGTCCATGGTTGCTTGATCTGCTGGGGGGAACTCGTAGCGGTCGAAGTCATCGGACGGCACCCAGCGAAAGTCATGGATGTGGGCAACGCGTGGGTGTTGGCCCAAGGGCAGCCGAGCGGCAAAGATCACCAATGTAACGAGGTAGCGAGGATATTCGTGTTGCATGATCGACATCTGCGCGCCGATCTCGATCTCCACATCTAGGCGTTCGCGGACCTCTCGCTGCAGCGCATGTGCGTCACTCTCCCCATCCTCTACCTGGCCCCCAGGAAACTCCCAGAGCAGCGGCAGCACAGCTCCCGGTCTTCGCTGGGTGATCAAGAATCGTCCTTCGTTCCTGATCACAGCGGCTACCACACGAATAGATGGCTTGCTGCCCATAGGCAAAACCCTCGCGCTGGTGCCAGCGTCCGTCAAGACAATTCAAGACAATTCAGGACAATTCAGTGAGAGAGAAGGGGAGAGATGGGGAGAGCGTCTGGTTATTGAGCGCCCTGGTCGCCGCCGCCTTCAGGGGCACCAAAGGGAGGGGGCGCACCCGGCGCGGCTGCCGGGGGACCAAAGAGGCTTTGGAGTTCAGGTGCCTGACCGGCTGGGATCCAGCCCTGCATACCCTCTTTCCACACGGGTGTTTCAGCGGTGAACTGGCCGGATTGAATGCCTTGCTGCAGCACATCCATGCCGTAGGGGCCCATTTGCTGGCCGTTCATGTGAATGTGAAACTGCATCGCTGGAGGAGCGGCTGGTGCACCAAAAGGATTGGGCGCGCCTTGCTGCATGGGCGGCGGCTGTTGCTGTTGGGGCTGTTGTTGTTGTTGTTGGGGCTGCATTTGCTGCTGGAACATGCCAGCCATGCCAAAGCCCATGCCGAGGCCCGCACCACCGAGCAGCGCGCCGCCACCACCGCCACTACCACCACCCTGAGCCATGCCCTCGCCCGCGCCCATCATCGCCTTGCCGCCAGCAAATTGCTGGTAACCCTGCATGCCACCGGCCATGCGCACATAAGCGGCGTCGGTGTAGAGTTTCTTGAGGTTGGCTTTGTCATCATCATTGATGTTGATGTTGAAGTTACCAATGCGGAGGATCTGCAGGCCGTAGCTGTCGACATGCTTCTTCACGCCCTCGAGCACAGATTCCTCGATCTCCTCGGTATAGGCCCCTGAGGTGACGTCGAGCAGCGGCCACTTCTTCTTCACGAGAAGCTCGGCAATGCGATCTTTCATCACCTTCATCAGCAGGTCGCGGAACCAACGAATAAAGGTGTCGTCATTGTCAGCGCTCATGCCCACCAGGCCGAGGAGGAGCTTCTGTGGATCCGTCACCCGCATGGAGTAGCTGCCATGAGCCATGGTCTCTACCGGGATACCGCTCTTGGGGTCTTCGACAGCGCCTATGCGCCCACCGAACTTCAAGTTCGGGATCTCCCGCATGGTGATGAAGTAGACCTCGGCGCGCAGCACATCGCCGCCGGTGAAGCTGTCCATCAAGTTCGACAGGAAGGGGATATTGGAGGTCTCCAGGGTATGTCGCCCCGGCTGCACAAGACCCATCACGGTGCCATCACGGAAGAACAGTGCGACGTCATCTTGATCCACCGTCAGCTGAGCCTTCGTGGGGATCGTATTGTCAGGATGTTTGTAAATAATTAGCCCTTTGGACTCGGCCGGCCGAGCCACCATCATCTCGGCTACGCCCTTCTTGACGAAGTTCATGATACCCATGCGCAGTCTCCTTTTTTCGGGGCTCCAGGTTTAGGAGCCTCGTTTCTCTCCGGTAGTGTAAGTCCGGTATATTGTGTCGTCAACGCGCCCCCATCGCTTTACGAAGGCACAAACGCGCCCTACCTATTGCGTCGCCCTAGGTGCTTTTCTTCCCCATACGCTGCAAAAAATCGGATTCCGTAATGATTTCCAACGGCGTCCCTTGTGCCACGAGCTTTTCACCCTTGAGTTCCTTGCTCGATTTTTCCAGCACCTTGCCATCACCGATGACCAAGATCTGCAATGTTTTCGTGACGCCGCTGGGGGTTTCGCCGCCAGCCTCTCGCACAAGCTGCTGGGCAGCCTTACGGTCCATGGCCAAGAGCTTTCCGGTGAAGACCACGCTCTTGCCGGTGAAGGGGCCTTCGGGGGTGGTGCTCTGCACCGGGGGAGCTGTGAACTCGACGAATTGCAGCAGCGCATCGATCTGCTCGCTGCTCGCGGCGAGGCCGGTGACGACCTTATCAGCGATGATCTCACCGATGGTGTGGATCGCCGCCAGCTCTTCCCGGGTGACCTTCCGTACGCGGTCCAGTATCTCATAGCGATCTTCGAGGATCTTCGAGACGTGCTTGCCCAGCTCGTCGATCCCGAGGGCTCGCAGGAAGGTGGCCAGGCCCAGGCGACGGTGCTCCTCCACCTGGCCCAGGAGCTTGGTGGCGAGTTTGTCACCCACGCGCTCGAGGGAGAGCAGCTGCTCTCTTTGCAGTCCATAGAGGTCTACCGAGGAACGCAACAAGCCGCGGTCGTAGCTTTCGGCCAAGAGCTTCTCGCCGAAGCCCTGAATATCGACGACCTTGCAAAAGTAGGCCAGCTGCTGAATTTGCACCTCACGACAGCTCTCGGGGTGTGAGCAGTAGAGGAAGTCCCCCTGTTGTGCGACGTCGCTCTTGCATGAGGGGCATTGTTTGGGGAGGAGGACTGGAGCATGTCCGGGCGTCTTGACGAACTCGACGTTGGGGATGACGCCGCCCCGTCGCGTCACCACCACCTCTGCTCCGAGGGAGAGGTCTAGCTTGCCGACGAATCCAGCATGGTGCAGTGACGCGCGGCTCACGACGGCTCCAGAGAGGGGTAAAGGGGCAATACATGCCACGGGGGTAATGGCGCCAGAGCGAGCAACGCTCCACTCCACCGACTCGAGGGTCGTGGTCCCCGACTCGCCCTGGAATTTGTAGGCGATGGCGTAGCGCGGGTGGTGCGCTGTTAGGCCCATGCGCTCTTGCTCTGCTCTGTCGTTGGCCTTGAAGACCACCCCGTCGATCTCGAAGTCGAGCGCGTCGCGCGTCCCCGCAAAATGCTCGTACCCAGCGCGGAGGGTGTCTTTGGGGACGAGCTTGTATTCGAGGGGGGGGAAGCCAACGTCGACCAAATAGTCGAACTTTTCTTTTTCGCTCTCCAAGGGCTGACCGAGCACATCATAAGCCGCGAAGGAGGGTTTGTACTGTCGGCAGCGAGCAGGGTCTTTGCTTTTTAGCGCCCCCGCCGCCAGGTTTCGCGGGTTCGAGAACTTCTCCTCGAAGTCTTTGAACACGGAGAGCTTGAGGTAGATTTCTCCCCGGACTTCGATCTCTCCATGGGGCACGTTGTTGGGCACGTCGACGATGGTGCGCACGTTCGCCGTGATATCTTCGCCGGCGAGGCCGCTGCCACGTGTGGCCGCGAGGGTTAGGTTTCCTCTCGCGTCGTAGCGCAGGCTCGCGGCGATTCCATCCATCTTTGGCGTGACCACCACGTCCCCTTGGAATTTCGAGCCCCAAGACTCAAGGGTCTCGTCGTCATAGCATTTGTCGAGGGAGAGCATGGGGGTTTGGTGCGTGACCTCCGCGCCATAGCGCCCCGCCAAATCTGGTCCCATATCTTCGAGCACGGGTGAGCGGGGGGCTCGTGCCCGCAGGGCCTCTACCAGCCGGTCGTAGTCGTAATCTGAGATCTCGGGCTTGGCATCATCCCAATAGAGTTTGTTGTGGTGGCGGATCCGGTTCTCTAGCTCTTCGACGGCCAGCATCGCGAGTTGTTCTAAGTTGCTCATGGGGGGCATCCTTGCCTCCTGCAGGTTCTAGGTCAACGCTGGTAGTCCCTTGACGACCGAGGCCCCTTTGCGCGAACGTTAAGAAATACAGAGTGAAGGGAGCGACACCATGGCGCTGGCGAAAGTGAAGTCTTTCTCCAAAGAGCAGGGTTTTGGCTATATCGTGCATCCTGAGCATGGTGACATGCTCTTTGATTACGAGGCCTGCAACTTCAACCCCGAGGAAGGCGACGAGGTCGAGGTGGT
>JAFCZD010000486.1 GCA_019314525.1 Deltaproteobacteria bacterium | reverse complement strand
TATCTGCTGAAGAACCAGCAGTCTCTGCGCTACAACGAGTACCTCGCGCAGGGACTGCCGATCGCCACAGGTATCATCGAAGGAACCTGTCGCCACCTCGTGCAAGACAGAATGTGTCCTTGCGGCAAGAATGCGTGACGAGCGGCGAAGCCGCGAGATGGCGTCCGGTAAGAGTGCGTGAATGAGAAGGCCGCAGTGTGCAGGATTCGTTGCCGAAGGAGGAATCTTCGATGAAACGAGTCCTTGGAGCACAATTGAGCGGATTGCAGGCGCAGGTGGCGCACTGGCGGGAGAATCGAGAGAGTGGAGGGTCGCGGATCCCGCAGGAGCTGTGGGATGAGGCGGTGACGGTTGCGAGGGTCGAGGGTATTTGCGCTACGGCCAAGGCCCTGCGGTTCAATTATTACGATCTAAAGAAGCGCTTCGAGCAATCGCAAGGCACGGCTCCGGCTGGCGATGAGCTGTCGACCGTATCGGATGGGGGCGTTGAGCCTTCCGAGACGGGATTCGTGCAGCTTCAGATGCGGCCTTCGGACGTGCCGTTGGAGGCTCCGGTGGTCATCGAGTTGACTGGGCGAGGAGGCGATCGGATGCGGATCGAGACTCGAGATGGGGCAGGGCTTGATGTGGTGGGGATGGTTCGAGCGTTTTGGAGTCGAGCATCATGATGCAATTGACCCCTCAGATGAAGATTCTGGTCGCGGTGGAGCCGGTGGATTTCCGCGCTGGGATAGACGGTCTTTGTCGCAAGTGCCGGCAGGTATTGTGCAGCGATCCGCTCGGTGGGGCGGTTTTCGTTTTTCGCAATCGCCGGGCCACGGCGATTAAACTCTTATCCTACGACGGCCAGGGATTTTGGCTCTGCCAGAAACGCCTTTCGACTGGGAGATTCAAGCACTGGCCGCGTGCCGCGGATGGTTCGGCGTCGCGGCAACTGTTCGCGCACCAGCTGCAGGTGTTGCTGGCCGGGGGCGATCCCGCCACGCGAGCCGCTCCACAATGGCGACCCGTGACACCTGGCGTCGCCGCTTGAAAAAAGAGCAGGGGGGGGCTTGCGTTCTAACTCGCCAGTGGTTATCTGATGGTGCATGGCTGTCGTGCTTCGATACCGATGGCGAGAGGTGACCGACCAGGACGTCACCTTCATTCGCCAACTGCTCACGGACAATCCGCGCTTGAGTCGTCGAGCGCTGTCGTTCGCGCTGTGTGAGGCGTGGAACTGGAAGCAAGACAATGGCGCACCGTGCGACGCGGTTTGCCGTGGACTGATGTTGCAGTTGCATCGGGCCGGGCACATCGAGCTTCCTGCACCGGTGTGGAAGTCCAATCGACCGCGTCGGCACGAGGTCGTCGAGCCCATCGAAATCGAGCCCGCACCGCTCGAGGGTCCGCTTTCGGGGCTTGGGCCACTTCACATCGCCCAGGTTCGTCGCACTCCCGATGAAGCGTTGGTCAAGTCATTGGTCGCCCAATACCACTACTTGGGCTACGTGCATCCGGTCGGCCAGCACCTCAAGTACCTGATTCGACACGATGAGCGGCCCATCGCGTGCTTCTGTTGGTCCTCGGCGCCCCGGCACCTGGGCCCCCGCGATCGCCACATCGGATGGGACAAGGAGGCGCGACGGGCCAACGTCAAGTACGTCGCTTACCAGAGCCGGTTCTTGATCCTGCCGTGGGTCAAGGTGCCTCATCTGGCCTCCCACCTTCTGGGCCATATCTCGCGTAGACTCTCGGTCGATTGGCAAGCCGTCTACGCGCACCCGATCTACTTTACCGAAACGTTCGTGGACCCCGCGCTTTATCGCGGGACCTGCTATCGGGCCGCCAACTGGACGCTCATGGGCGAGACCTTGGGCCAGGGCAAAGACTGCCGGGACAAGAAGCCCAACCGCTCGATCAAACAGGTATTCGGCTACCCGTTGGTGAAGGACTTTCGCCGCCGACTATGCACGGTGAAAGGAGCCGTAGACGATGGGACGCGCTAAACCCCCGCCCATACTGGATGTCACCCAGCAACAGATCCAGCAAATGCTCGATGTTGCCAAAGAGCGAATGCCAGCTGAGCTGTTTGCCGTCATCGAGGCATCCATTGCCTCCAACGAATGGCTCAACGCCGAGCTGCGGCGAAAGGGTGCCTCACTTCGGCGTCTTCGCAAACTCATGGGTATCCAGAGCAGCGAAAAGACGCGCGATGTGCTGCCCGACGGACACAAGCCGAGTGATGAGCCAGAAGTACCAGAGTCACCAGTGGCGCCCGAGCAAGGCACCGAGCCCGAGGCCCAACTTACGCAAAAGCCCAAGCCCAAACCCAAGGGCCACGGACGCTTCGGGGTCGCGGATTACCCCACGGCCGAGCACATCTTCGTGCCCCACGAGTCGCTGCTGCCCGGCGGCCCATGTCCTGTATGTCCCGGCAAGCTCCATCCGTTTCGCAATGCTCCCGTCTTGCGCATCCTGGGCCGCTCGATGCTCGAGCCCAATGTTCACGACTTGGGACAACTCAGATGTGGCAACTGCTTACGCGTGTTCACCGCACGAGGACCCGATGAGGCCCAAGGCCCCAGATACGACGATTCCGCCACGGCCATGATCGCTATCTTGCATTACCAGGCCGGTATGCCGTTCAACCGGCTCGCCCAGCTGCAGCAACAGTTGCAGATCGCCGTGCCCGCTTCGACCCAGTGGGATGTGGTCAACAAGGCCGCCAACGTGCTTGTGTCCGTGTTCGATGAGCTCCTGGACCAGGCTGCAGACGCCTCGCTCTTGCATATCGACGACAGCTATGTGCGCATTCTCGAGCTGATGGGCAAACGTCGCGAGGTGCTCGTGGCCGACTCCGAGCTTACCAACCCCGAGCGCACCGGCCTTTTCACCACCGCCGTGGTCAGCATCTTGGACATCGGCCCCATTGCCCTATTTTTCAACGGGCGGCAGCACGCGGGAGAAAACGTGGCAGACGTGCTCGTGCACCGAGACCAGGCCCTGCCACCACCTATCCTCATGAGCGATGCGCTCAACAGAAACGTGCCCAAGGCTCATACCGTGGTCGAGGCCAACTGCCTGAGCCATGCGCGTCGCGGTGTCGTCGACGAGGTTGGCAACTACCCCCAGGCGTGCTTGATTGTGCTCGACACTCTGGCGCAGGTCTACCGGCTCGATGCCGAACTCAAAGTGCGTGGGGCGTCAGCCGAGCAACGCTTGCACGCGCATCAACGCGAAAGTGGCCCCATCCTCGACGAGTTGCACGATTGGATGGACGCTGCCCTCAAAAACAAGATCATCGAGCCCAACAGTGGAATGGGACAGGCGCTTTCGTACTTCCTCAAGTACTGGAGCAAGCTCACGCTCTTCCTACGCAAGCCCGGCGCTCCGATTGATAATAACATCGCCGAGAGGGTCCTGAAGCTCGCCATCCGATACCGGCGCAATTCGCTGTTCTACCGCAACGAGCGCGGCGCGTTCGTGGGCGACATCTACATGACGGTCATTCACACCGCCGTGCTGCACGGGGTCAATCCGCTGGACTACCTCACCGCGCTGCTGCGTCATGGCCACGACGTGGCGGATGCTCCCGGTCAATGGCTACCCTGGAACTACAAGGCCACGCTCGCTGCCAACTCGCAGGCGGCATGATGTAACGCTCATCGCTGGTTGACCAACCCGCGCTCGGGCGGCAACTTGCCGCCCGATGTATGAAGCTACCGTTCCCGTTTCCCGGCCGGTCGACGATGGCGAGCCGCTCCAACTGCTCGAGCCCCCTGACGGGCTCGGTGTCGATGGCTTCGCCGTCTCCACCGCCGCGTGCGACAACCCGAGCTGCGCTTGCACGAGTATGGCGCTGCTCATCCGTCCCATCCGCTCAGCTCCCAACGGCACGGGGCGTCTGCAAGCTCCCGAGCTTGCTGGCGAGGCCAACGCGGATGGACAGCTCATCGCCCTCGACCGTCCAAGCTCCGAGCCCTTCACTGACGAGGTCGTCGACTGGCTCTACAGCCGTTTCGCCGAATCACCTCACCAGGCCTGGCTCGCAGAGCGATGGCGTCGCATGCGCGGCTAAATCGGTGACCCCGCCTTCCCATCGCCCATCGCCCCCAAGCAAACCGAATTCCTCGTCCCATTGTACGACATGTTCCCCTGGGACTTTGACCTGACCGTTGCGCACGACGGCCGCAAAGTCCTCGCCATCGACACCTACCTACTGCATGGACCCGAGCTGCGGCTGCGACGAGGTCACCATCCAGTTCTTCGACACGCTCGCCGTCGGCGGCCGCAAACCCAGCTTGGGATACGTTAGCGCTTCCGTGCGTCGCCTTCGCAGCCCTAGCATCCACGGACCAGCCGTGCTGCGCCAGCTCTGGGTCGAACTGCTCGACCAACTCGGTGCCCAGCTCCTTCGCGACCGGTTCAAACGCATGCGACAAGCCGTGCTGGCGCCACAAACACCAGCGCGCAAGGCCCTTTGCCCCTGCGGGTCCGGCAAGAAGTACTAGCGGTGTTGCGGTAGGTAGACACGCTCGCTCTTGGCGTCACGTGCACGCCTCCCGACGGTGCTCCTCACTCGTGTCACGCATTCTTGCCGGAAGGACACCGAGGACTGCCGATACGCAGAAACCTGCATCCGCCGCCACAGCTTGCGAACGTGTCGCAGCCAGAGCACTGCGG
>JAFCZD010000485.1 GCA_019314525.1 Deltaproteobacteria bacterium | reverse complement strand
AACACGGCCTTTTGCTGCGAGCCGCGCCTCCAGGGGCGACGCGGCCCCTCCCCGCAACATGGTGCTAAGCGAGTTGGGAAGGAGGTCGCAGGCAATAGCCGTGCTGCGCTTGGCAAGGCGGACCTAAACGCCGCCCGCGGAGGTCGCTTCTCTTGCTCGGCCTGGGGGCTGTTTGGGTAGAGCTACACCGGGTTGCGAACGGGGTTGCGAACGGGGTTGCGAGCGGCAGGAACGAGCGTCCGCGGTGACAACAGGGGGCGCGGAATCTTCAACGTGATACCCCTGCACACCCAGTCCTATGCCAGCGGGCGGCAAAAAGTCATCAACGGCACACCCTGTTGCAAACCGAGCTCCCAAACCAGCTCGATGTAGGCACCTTCACTCTCACACTTGCGCGCCCGCACCCGCACCCGAACATAACCGCGATGAACCCCATGAAGATGGTGAGCCGCGCACTATGCCGACTGCGTTATTATGCCGCGTCGGGCTTCGTCGCTCGGATTTTCCTCTTCGATTTCCGCGCAGTACATTGATGCTGAGTTCACTCTAGTCGGCATAATCCCAATCGTGTTTCCTTGGTTCTCCCGGCTCTTCGGTCGGATGAAGGAGGAAACATGTCAGGCTATCCCAAGACGCAGATTTCAGGACCGCTCTCCGATTTCGTATCGAATGTCTATCGGCACATGAGATCGGAGGGCTACGCGGTACTTTCCGCGGCGCACGCTCTAAACATGATGGCGCACCTCAGCCGGTGGATGCAGGAGCACGGCCTATCGGTCGCGGAGCTTCAGCCCGACCGCATCGAGGAGTTCTTCCGTCATCGGCGCAACATCGGGTACACAAACTTCACTTCTGCGCAGGCAATGGAGCCAATCGTGCGCGCGCTGCAGCGCTCGGGCGTCGAGCTGCCCGGTCCGGCAGACAGCGACGAGCCCCACGAGAAGCTCTTGACCCGGTTCGCCCAATACCTCAAGAGCGAGCGGTGCTTGGCCATCTCCACTGTGAAGGCCTACTCCGTCGTCGCTCGACGCTTCCTTCACGAGCGCTTCGGTGAGGAGCCTCCGACACCCCATGACCTGATCGCTGTCGATGTCACCGGCTACGTAATCCGAGCGTCACGGCGCGTCAGTGTGGGCGCCTGCAAATACGAAGTCTGTGCGCTACGCGCCCTGCTGCGTTGGTTGTACGTACGCGGAGAGCTGGACTCTGACCTTGCAGGATGCGTCCCGGCGGTAGCGGGATGGCGGCAAACGTCGTTGCCAACAGGACTCGAGAGCGATGATGTCGAGTGTCTGTTGCGGTCCTGTGACCGACGCAAGTCGATTGGGCGTAGAGACTATGCGGTTCTGTTATCGATGGTCCGGATGGGACTGCGCGCTGGTGAGGTCGCCGCGCTCGAACTCGACGACGTGGACTGGAGTGCCGGCGAGATCCTGGTGCACGGGAAAGGGAGCAAGCATGTCCTTCTTCCGCTCCCGCATGAGATTGGCGAAGCGATCGCTGCGTATTTGAAGCGTGGAAGACCGCGCCGGTCTTGCCGGAAACTTTTCCTGCGTTCGCGCGCTCCCTACGGTGGGCTCGGCAATTCCGCGATAGGCGAGATCACCCGACGTGCTTTCGAAAGAGCCGGGCTCAAATCGCCAAAGCGCGGGGCGCATGTTCTTCGGCACACGGCGGCGACACAAATGCTGCGCCGAGGCGGTTCGCTTTGTGAGATCGCGCAGGTGCTTCGGCATAGCCACATCGACACGACGGCGATCTACGCCAAGGTCGATCGGGAAGTGCTGCACGAGCTAGTGCAGCCTTGGGCCGGGGGTGAAGCATGATCCGCATTCAGCAAGCCGTCACCGACTACCTCGAGCTGCGGCGCGCACTGGGGTTTAAGCTCGAAAGGGAGGGCACGCTCTTGCCAGAGTTTGCCGTCTGGGTCGACGCCGAAGGCTACGGCCACATCAGCAGCGATCTGGCGCTGCGTTGGGCGACGCAGGAATTCAAGGCTTCACAAAGGTGGGGCGCAAAGCGGCTCAGCATGGTCCGCCTCTTCGCACGATACTACCGTTCAATAGACACCCTCACTGAGGTCCCGCCCGCGGATCTGCTGCCGTTCAAACAGCAACGACAAGCACCGTACATATATTCAGACCAAGACATAGAAGCGCTGTTGGCGGCTGCCAAGAAGATCCGGTCGTCCTTTTCGGCAAAGACGCATACGACGCTGCTGGGGTTACTGAGCGCCACCGGGATGCGCGTTGGCGAGGCCATCGCACTCGATCGTGATGATGTCGATTGGGTCGCCGGCGTTCTCATGGTGCGCAATGCCAAGTTCGGCAAGTCGCGCCTAGTGCCACTGCACACGACCACCTTGCTCGCGTTGCGTAGGTACAGCGACGAGCGTGACCTCGAGTGGCCAACGCCGAGGTCGCCGAGTTTCTTCGTCTCCACGCGCGGAAGCAGACCATTCTACAAGAACGTCCATCATGTCTTTCTCAGGCTTCTGGATCGCTCGGGGCTTGCGGAGCGTACGACGCCGCGGCGGCCGCGCATCCACGACCTTCGTCATACCTTCGCCGTCAAAACCGTCCTCGGGTGGTACCGGACGGGGGTGGATGTCGAGACGCGCATGCCAAGGTTGTCGACGTACATGGGCCACGTCAATCCGTCCCAGACGTACTGGTATCTCACCGCCACTCCGGAGTTGCTCGCCTGTGCAGCACAAAGGCTGCAGCGTCGCTGGGAGATACACTCATGAGTGCCGCCAAACTCGCACCTCTGCTCGAAGCGTTCTTCACCGAGCGGCTCCAACGACAGCGCCGGGTCAGCCCGAATACCGTCGCTGCCTATCGCGACACTTTTCGTCTCCTGTTGCGCTTTGTCCATGAGAAGCTGGGAAGGGCCCCCTCAGATCTGCTTCTGGCCGACTTCGACGCATCAGTCATCGGTGAGTTTCTCGACCACCTCGAGAAAGAGCGCGGTAACAGCATACGTACCCGCAACGTTCGCCTCGCCGCCATCCGTTCCTTCTTTCGTTACGCTGCTCTCGAGGAGCCAGCACACAGCCTGATCATCCAACGTGTGCTTGGGATTCCGCAGAAACGTTTCGAAAAGAAGATCGTTGCCTTTCTTACCCGCGCGGAAGTCGACGCGTTGCTGGCTGTTCCCGATCGAAACACATGGCTCGGCCGTCGCGACCACGCGCTGATATTGTACGCTTGTCAGAGTGGTTTGCGGGTATCCGAGATCACTGCACTTCGACGTGAGGATGTAGAACTCGGCACCGGCGCGCATGTTCGATGTCGCGGGAAGGGCCGCAAGGAGCGGTGCACTCCACTGGCCGCACAAGGCATCAATGTCCTGCGAGCGTGGTTTCGCGAGGTCAATCACGCCCCGAGTGACCCGGTATTCCCGTCACAGCGTGGGGGACACCTGAGCCGCGACGCGGTGGAGCGACTTATCAAGAAACACGTCGCCAAAGCAGAGCTCGCCTGCCCCTCGCTCGCAGCGAAACGCGTCTCTCCGCACGTCTTGAGACACACCACGGCCGTGGATCTGCTCCAGTCCGGAGTCGACCGAAGCGTTATCGCGTTGTGGTTAGGCCACGAGTCCGTCGAGACGACACAGATCTACCTCGATGCTGATCTGGCCATCAAGGAACGCGCGCTGGCTCGGACGTCACCGGCCGAGGGGAAGCCATCTAGGTACAAGCCACCCGACGAGCTTTTGGCCTTCCTCCAGAGCATCTGATTATGCCGCGTGGGCAACTCGGAAATCCGTACGCTGGGCCGACATCCGCGCCCGACGCGGCATAATAACGCAGTCGGCATAGTGCGCGTTATGCCGCGCGCGGCATAACGCGCATAATCCAACGAGGTTGCCCTCATCGTCACTGCCGCCGCGGGCACGGGGTTGAATGTGATGCAAGTGCTGCGCCGCACGGGTGCAACCGGGCACCTGACAGCGCCCGCCGCCTCGCTCGAGTAGCCGCTCCCGCTTGGGCCGCCGTCGGGGCGCCTGATTGTGCCAAACCTCAATGAAATGCTCCGCAATGCAAAGCAGCGCCTCGCCTGCGTAGAGCCAAACCCTACCGCCCGCCTTAGCCCACTGTGTCACCACACCCACAGCCTCTTCGATGAGGTCGCCCACCGACTGGGGAACGATGAGCTTGGTTTTTCGTTGGGGTTTGGGCGCACACATCTGCCGACCATCCATTGGCGCACACATCTGCCGACCATCCATTGGCGCACACATCTGCCGACCATCCGCAAGAGCAGCCTGTTCTTGTGCCTGTGCCTGTGCCTGTGCTTGTGCCTGTGCTTGTGCTTCTTGTTCTTCTTGTTCTTCTTGTTCCTCAAGCCACTGCTGTTCTCGCCACTGCTCCCGCTGCTCTTGTTGGGCCTCGATCTCCGCCTGCAGCTCCTGACAAGTATGGGCTTCGGCCCATGAGATCATCGCGGCCTCCTCGCTCCCATCCGCATCTCCGAGGCTGCCCCCAAGACAGCGAACCACCAAGAGCGCCTTGGCATAGGTGAGCCGGCCGTTGCCACACGCCGCCCGCACCCCAGGGAAGCTCCACTTTTGTCGTTCGAGCCAGGCGCGTTGGGACACGGTACGCTCCGACAGGCCGAGGCGCTCGGAACAGTAATGGCCGAAAGTTGCGAACTCCATACGACGCCACAGGCCA
>JAFCZD010000484.1 GCA_019314525.1 Deltaproteobacteria bacterium | reverse complement strand
GTGTTACGTTGCGAGCCCAATGGCAAGGCTGAGCCGTACCCGTTGCGTTCTCGATGGCGACGGTCCGAGGGGCCGAGTGGTTGAGGGGAGGCTGACCGAGGGGATTGGGCCAAGGGACGGGAGGCATGGTACGCAAGGCGCGACGCCCGCGTCTTATCCACGCAGACGTCGCTCGGAGGCCGCCGCTACGCAAGCGATAGGCGCTCGTAGCTCGGCGGGTCCGTGGAATGGATCCTTGCCACAATCCTCGCCCGCTTGCACGCCGTTCGTTCATCGTCACTTCGTATCGTAGTTCTGATGACGACAAGTTGCGTCCGAGCATGCCGGACCGGTGTAACGAGGCTGACAATGAAAGCGCTCCCTGCAAGCTGCGGGTGCAGCACTGGCGTGAGCGCAAGACGGGGCCGCAGTTCGCTCTGCTTGTCGTGAAATGCGAGACGCATGGCGTAGCCTTTACGCTCTACCCGCCAGGGCATGTGCCGTACGGACGGGTGGCGGTGGCAGCCGTGGACAGGGAAGGAAGGCCGTTGCGTCGGGGTGACGACAGAACGGAGCTCGCGTGGGAGCAGACGCTGTTCGGCGCCGCGGTGGATGGCGCCGGACGGATCGCGTGGCCGCGCACCGGTGCTGCTGATGGGTCACTGGGTTCGTGGCGCACGCAAGGCCGGTACATTGCACAAGCCGCGGAGCTACTCGGGCTGACGGAAATACAAGAGCCTGTACTCGTGGGGCCCCTTGGTGTTTCGGAGCTGGGACAGCGGGAGGCGGCGGGGGCCTATGGTCGCGCGACGGGCTACGAAACACGTGGCCTCGCTATCTGCACGATCGTGCAGGAGCTCGAGTTGGTGGACTGTGACCTGTTGGACATGATTCTGTTTGCCGGTTTTGCAGCAGGACGTTGGGGGCGAGCGCGCCGGTGGGACGCACGGGAAGCGCAACTTCGCGACGTGGGTCCCCGAGCCCGTTCACCATGAAATGATTAGTCGAGCAACCACCTACGACTTCGCGACATTATCAAAAGCGGCAAATGCTGTATTTCGATCCCAATGGGTGAGATCGAATTGCCGAAGGTCGTCGAGGGGGTTTGTTCTGAAGCTTTGTTCAGGCATAAGGTGGTCACGTCCGTACTTGCCCTGGTGATCTTGGGATATGAACGCCCCATCGCCATCGAGCAGACGGTGCAGTCCGTGCACGTTACCGAGACGGGTCAGGTGCGCGTGCTGAGCACACGCACGCTGTATCGCTGGCTCGCCGAGTACCAAAAGGGAGGGATTGCGGCACTCGAACCCGCGAAGCGCGTGCTGGAGAGCAAAGCTCTTGGGGACGAGCTCATAGCGTTTCTGAAGGACGAAAAGGCAGACGACCCGGATGCCAGCATACCTGAGCTGTTGCGACGTGCCGAAGAGAGGAGCGTGCTCGGCCCTGACGATAGGGTGCACAGGGTCACGGTGTGGAGAATGCTCAAGCGACTCGCGTTGCCGACGTCAAGCCGAGCCGCGAAGCAACACGCGGACATCCGGCGCTTTGCATATCCGCATCGGATGCGGATGGTGCTCGTCGATGGCAAGCACTTTCGGGCGGGCGCGGGCAGATTGAAGCGCGTCGCATTCTTCTTCATAGACGATTGTTCACGTCGGGTCTTATGGGCAGTCGTCGGACCGAGCGAGAGTTCTGCACTGTTACTCAGAGGGTTATACGACGTTGTCCGACATTTCGGGCTGATGGACATCTTGTACTTCGACAGAGGCCCCGGCTTCATCGCCAATGACACGCACGCCGTATGTGTCAGGCTGCACATCCACTTCATTCACGGCCAAGCTCGATATCCTCAAGGGCATGGAAAAGTCGAGGCGTTCAACAAGACCGCTCATCACGATATTTTGCGCGGCATGAGTCGAGCCGAGGTCGATCCCGACTTCGGTTCTCTGGAGCTTCGTCTTCGCCACTACATCGAGCACCAGTACAACGTACGGCCCCATGAGTCGCTTGATGACCAAACCCCTGAGCAGTGTTGGAAGAGCGATGAGCGAGAGCTTACTTTCCCCCGGGATCACGAGGACCTGCGAAGCCGATTTGTCCTGACCGAAAGCCGTCGCGTTTCTGGCGACAACATCGTGTCGGTCAATCGCACCCGCTACGAGGTGCCCATCGGTCATAGGCTCAAGTGGATTGTGGTGCAGCGACATCTGCTTGATGGCGCGGTGAGGATTGTGCACGAGAATAAGCTCGTGCAGCTGCACCCTGTCGATCTAGCCCACAATGCCGAAAGCAAACGCGCACGGCAGGCCAAAACGAAAAACGAATCACGCGAGGCGCCCAAGACCGCGGCGGCCATGGCCTTCGAGCGCTCTTTCGGGCCCGTGGACCCAAGCGTGAGCCAGTCAACCAAGGGCCGCAAGGACAAGAAAGGAACACCATGACGAGAGACTTCAAATCAACATTTGGGTGCCACAGCACTCCGTTTACGCGAGAGATTCGTGTCGATGAGCTGCACGATATCGTCTTCCATCTCGCGGCGCGAGACAACATTGTACGCGCCATCGAAAAGCGCATGAGCGCTGCCCTCATCTCCGGGCCGGGGTCTGGCAAGTCCACTGTCGTACGCTCCGTCATTGCACGTCTGCCCGAAGCCCGCTACATCACCCACTACGTCAAGTGTGCCGACATCGGCAAGCGTGATATGTATCGCGAGATCGCGTGCGCATGCACCGTGCAAAGCACGGGAAGCTTTCCCAAGTTGCTGCGTCGGATTCAGGAAAAGTTCGAGTCGTCGTTGGCTGATTCGGGAAGACGTCCTGTTCTTTTCCTCGACGAAGCTCATGAGCTGCGACCCGAGGTGCTATCGATGCTCCGTGTTCTGACCAACTTCGAGATGGATAGCAAACTCGTGCTGAGTGTCGTGCTCGCAGGCCAAGTGCCCCTCGCAAAGCTGCTGTCCCAGGACGACCAAATCCCCATCGCCCGCCGCATCATCCACTACGCCACGTTGCGACCCTTGTCGCGTGACGAAACCGCCAAGTATGTCGAATACCGCATGGGCGCCGCTGGCGCAAAAAGCTCTCCCTTCGACGATGCGTCTCTCGACGCCATCTACGAGATTGCACGGGGCAATCTACGAATCATCGACAACCTCGCACTCGAGTCTCTCGAGCTTGCTTCCGCGGCCAAGCTCAAAGTCGTGAGCGCTCAACATGTCGCCGCGGCACGAAGGGCTCAATGGCCATCATGAATACCAAACAACTCAGCGATGGATTGCCAAACTGCCCTGTCGCAGACATTGATTCGGGCTCCGACAATGGTGCCATGCGATGGCGCATCGACGAGGTTTGGGGTGAAGGCGTTGGTATTCTCGGAGGCCCGCCCAAAGCGACAAAGAGTTGGTTTGGTCTCGACATGGCAGTAAGCATCGCTTCGGCGACTCCCTTGCTCGGACACTTCCAAGTCCACAATCCGGGACCCACCCTCGTGTATCTTGCCGAGGATGCTCTGCCCCAGGTCCGCTCACGAATTGCCGGTATCTGCCAGCATCGCAAGCTCGACATCGACTCGCTCGACCTGCACGTCATCACCGCTCCCGCCCTACGACTCGACCAAGACGCTGACCAGAAGCGATTGACCTTCACCGTCGAGCAGCTTCGTCCAAGACTGTTGTTGCTTGATCCTCTCGTGAGATTGCACCGCATCGATGAGAACAGCAGTGCAGACATCTCCGCTCTACTGGGGTTCTTGCGCGAGCTGCAGCGAACCTGTGACGTTGCCATTGTCCTCGTGCATCACATGCGCAAAGCCATCCGTTCCCATCTCGGCCAGGCCCTGCGTGGCTCGGGGGATTTGCACGCTTGGACCGACCATGCCGTCTACCTCACTCGGACCGGTCCAAACGGCAGCCGCATCCGGCTAACCCTCGAACACCGCGCTGCTCCCAACATCGAGCCGCTCGAGCTACAGCTCGCTTCCTCGTCCGATGGTGCGGCCACACATCTGGAGATCGTCGGCACCGCGCCTCCACAAGACCTCAAGCCCGACCCCCACGGTGTCGGTGCTCCCTCCCTTCATGAGCGCGTGCTCGCAACACTCAAATCTGCCGCCGCACCCATGTCCCGTGCCCAGCTTCGCTCCACGCTGCGCATCAACAACAACCGCCTCGGCGATACCCTGTCCGAGCTCCAATGCGATGGCCGAATCCGTCGCGGCAACGATGGCTTCACTCTCGCTATCCCCTGAGCTTCGCGCTGCCAAGTCTCTGGTTCTGGGTTGGGCTCGGATACCGCCCGGTTGACCTCATCAACCACACTCCCCCCGACGACCTTCAAATCCTTTGGGCTCATCCTCAGACCGGGCGGTGTCGAGCACGCGCCGCCCGTCACTTGCCCGCCTGCCACAATCCTTCATGCGGCGCGCTGCGCCATCACCTCACCAAGTTGCAGCGTGCTGCCTACATCCGACCCTCGCAAGCCACGATCGTCCAGAGCCATATCGCGTATCGCGTTCCCGACATCCCAGGGATCAACCGATACGATACGCCTCCTGAGCGCTATTAACCTACCTCTGCCTCACGCAACCCGTGCCATCGAGTACGCAACCGGCGGTGCCTGTGGGCCTGCAACGCAACACAAAATGGTCAACGCGTGGGCCCGCGACCGAAACTCGATTGGCTCGACCCCAACCTCGGTCCCCCCCTCGTG
>JAFCZD010000096.1 GCA_019314525.1 Deltaproteobacteria bacterium | reverse complement strand
GGGCGAACTCAGAGCAATGGCTTCAGTTCAGCGGCCTTGGGCAGCAGCCCAAAAATCCCACCGGTGTGGATGAAGACGATCTTTTCGCCAAGGTTACGCTGCGCCTTCTTTAGCTCTCCGAGGAGCCCCACCATCGCCTTGGCGGTGTAGACGGGGTCGAGGATCAGGCCGCTCTCGCGCGCCATATCGACGATGCAGCGCAGCTCCTCTTCAGAGCTGAGGGCGTAACCACGCCCCACATAGTCATCAATGATCTCGATTCCTTCCGCCTCCACGGCGACGTCTTCTTCGAAGGTCTCGGCCATCTCGGCGAGGATCTTTGCGATACGCCCTTGGAAGGTCGCACGATCGTCAGACACAGCGATGCCTACCACCCGATAGGGAAGATTGTAGAGCTGGCACCCAGCGATCAGCCCAGCCGTGGTGCCCCCCGATCCCACGGCGGAGACGATGGTGACGGGCCCCGGCCCCAGCTGTTCGGCCAGCTCTGCTACGCAGCGCACATAACCCCAGGCGCCCAAGGCGTTGGAGCCGCCCTCGGGGATTGGGCTGAAGCTGACCCCATGTTCGCTCTGCAACTCTGTGGCGCGCCGCTCGAGGAGCTCATCGCGCTCTGCGTAGGCGTCCGGGGTGATCCACTCGATGGTCGCTCCAGCCAGCTGGTCGAGGAGGATATTTCCTGTCGGCTCTGGAGGGTTGCTAGGGTCTTTGGTGCGCAACAAGAGGTGACACCGAAGACCCAGGCGTGCCGCAGCCAACGCAGTCGCTCGGGCATGGTTGCTTTGTTCTCCGCCGCAGGTGATGACACCGCCGTGGCCACCGTCGGTGAGGGCCGCCAGTAGAAATTCCAACTTGCGGACTTTGTTTCCTGAGAGCGCCGCGCCCGTTAAATCGTCGCGCTTGCAGTACACGGTTCGTTCGAAGCGCTCGGAGATATGGTCGAGGAGCTGCAGAGGAGTGTGCAGCCGGGCCAGCTCCACCGATGGAGGGTAGGTGACGCCAGCGCCCACCGTGAATGTTCGTGTTCTCTTGCTCATCACTTACTCCACTCCTCGCGTTGCGGACCGCTAAGGCGCGTCAACACGTGCGAGCAACGAGGCCGCCAGGCCGCGCTGCCCCAAGATCGCTTCGACGAGCTGCCCAAAGAGCTTGCCTCGTCTGAGCGTCGTATGTTCTACCACCAAGAGGTCCGCAGCCTCCACGGCTGCTTGCACGTCGTGATCATCACAACAAGACCGTCCCGCCGCCGCTGCGCTGACACGAGCGAGGACGTTGATCAGCGCATAGCTGGCGATGAGCAGGTTGAAGCCGCCGATGAGCGTCGTCGACCCCCCTAGGTGACGTCGTCCTTCGAGCTTATGGGCAATATAGCGTTCGAGCAGCGCCTGCCCCTCAGCGGACGGATCAAAGCGCGTCGCGCGTAATTTGCTGCGAGAAGCGCTCGCTTGCATGGCCTTGGAGCGCAGCTTCCCGAGGCCTATGTTAAAAAAGCGCACGCCAAAAAAATGGCCCATGCGCGCTAGTTTTCCAGCGCCACAATCTGCCCCGAGAAAGAGGGAAAAGATCGGTCCTGCTCGTGAACTCTTCCCCTCTGCTCTCCCGGCCGCCGCCAAAGCTTCCACCATGGCTTTTGTTTTCGTCTGCTCGAGCACGGACGCCAAAGCACCCTTGCGTCGCTCCTCAGCACGCTCGCTGATACGTGCTAGCAGCGCTGCCCCAGCGGCGAGGCGATCACCCAGCTCTAGCTCACGGCGTTCGAGGATCTCCTTGAGGCGTTCGTGCAGCGCGTCGATCTCTCGTTGTGTGAGCTCAACGTCGCCATCCAAGGTGAGCGCATCCTCGCGAGAAACGTCCCCCGCGGCCTTTCGCGTGGCGCGCACCCAACGCATTTGATCGCGCAGCTTCTTGCCTTTGCCCCCGCTGACGCTGGGGCAGTAGAAGCTTAGCCGGGCGTAGCTGCGAGCGCCGACTTCAGTGAAGTGCAATGGAAAGGCCTTGCACCCCTCGGGTTTGGCGTCATAGCCCAGCTTGGCGTGAATTTGGCATCGGTTGTCCTCGGCGAGAAAGAAGCACCGACCCTTGCGCATCCGCAGGCGGTAGGCTTCACCGGGCCCCCGGTTTTTTTCGAAAGGGTCCCCAGGCGCGATGCTTGACCAATCATGCTCCCGCAGCTTCGCGACCTTGGCTTCATCGACCGTGACGCTCCAAATGGTGCAGCAGCGACCGCAGCTGTGGCAGGAAAAGCGCGCGTCTGGCAGACGTATGGAGCTGCCCACGGCCACCTATGGCGCCTCTTTTTTGGTTTCCATGGATTTCTGCGCTTCTAAGAAATCGATGAAAAACTCTTTGACGTCGGCATAGACCGCTTCAGCTTGTCGCTTGCCAAAGGGGCTGCTGTCTGCCAGCTCGAAGAGGCGTCGTTGAGCATCCCGACGAGGGGTATCCTCGCTGTAGATTGCCAGAATCGCGTTGCTGGCCTGAGCCACCAGCTTCGAGGCGTGAGCCGGTTGACCGAGGGCCTGGATCACGCCGCCCGCTGAATAGCCTGTGGTGAGGGAGTTTCGCAGTGACCGACGGGCTTGAGGCGTCGCGGCGATCTGCGCGAGGGCCTCGAGGAAGGTGCTGACGTCTGCCTGGCCGAGATCTGGTGAGAGCACCTGTTGGCAGCAGCGGAACATGGCTGTCACCAGATCATTCATCTGCCCTTGGAGGGCTCGCGCTTCGCGTTTGAGCTCGCGTTGATGCGTTTCGAGGCCCAGCTCTTGGGCGAGCTCGGCGAAGAGCTGCTCCTCGCTTTGGGCGACGCCATCTGCTTCTGCGAGCATCCACGTGCCCTGGAGCACGTGTCGTCGAGTCAGCTCGTCGACCTCGAGGGCGCGTTGGATGACCTCTCCCACAGGAGCTGAGGTAATACGCGCTCGTTGCTCATCAGAGAGGGGGCGTGAGAGCAGCGCCGCCTCCAAGAGTGTCTTCTCTTCGTCGGAGACGTGCCCATCTGCGTTGGCCATCTTGGAGAAGCAGGCGTAGGTGAGCGCGAGCTGGCCTTCGAGGCGTGCGGGGTCACCGTCTTTGGCTTTGTTGCCCAATCGCAGGGAGGCGCTTCCGGCCGCCACCAAGAGCGGGATGGAGCCCAGCCCGAGGGCGACCCCTACGCTCGCCCAGAAGCCGATATTGGCGGCGAGCAAGGCACCACTGGTGATCACCGAGGTGACGCCTCCGACGCCCGCGGCGAGCTTGACCTTGCGCCGAGCGCGCTGGGCGCGCAGCGGAAGGAGCGTGGTATGCAGGTCTTCCGGCGATGACCAGCTGCAGCTGGCGTCCTATGTGAAGGCGTAGATTCTTGGCCATGGGCGCCCATTGTCACCCAGCGGGCTCATCGGGGCAAGACGCTTGGAGGGGCTCGGGCGTGGATTTGACAGATAGGGATTCACGCGGCCAGAAGCTCCTGGCTGGTGCAGTCCTGGCTGGTGCAGTCCTGGCTGGTGCAACCGAGGAAACTTTGCTGGGCTTGTGGGTCTGCTGTGGATGCGGGGATGGTGGCGTGGCCGCGGGCGGCGGATTTTGTGATCACTGGTGCCGGTCTTGACCTATCAAAGATATGACGTGGGCGAGGGACCCTGGGCCGACGGCCGACCTGTAGAGATCAGCGGCGCATCTTCGAGCCGTCAACCACACGCACATCCTTGGGTGGTTTGAAGCGAAAACGCCAATCTTGGAGTCCTGTGTCGAACTTCAAGGTGGTGAAGACGAAGTGGTTACGGGCATGCTTGCCCACGATCATCGACTCCTCCACGACGAAGTCACTCTTGCGCACCGCCAACACGAGGTATTCGTATTGGGCGGTGGGCTTTTTGGGCGTCAGCTTGAGCACGAAATGGTCAGGGCCACCGACGAGGTCCTTCTTCTCTGTGGCGTAGCTGACGTTGAACTCATCTTGTAGCTTGCCGGAGCCGAGCAAGAAGGTCAGCCCTGTGGAGAGGGTGTCGGTGTTGAGGGGGTTTTTGAAGGCCTGTTTGTCTCGGGGCTCGTAGACCCAGAGCATCTTACCATCGGAGATGAAGCTCTTGCGCTCAGGGCTCGAGTAGTTCCATCGCATTTTCCCGGGCTTTTTCACGTAGAGGTAACCGTGGTGGGTGCGCACACGGTTGTAGAGGGTGTCGGTGTAAACTTGCTTGAACTTTCCCTTGAGATCCTTGGTTGTGTTGTAGAGAGATTGCACCTTGCCCACGACCTCTTTGACGGGGGGGCTTTTGGCCTCGGCCGTGGGAGCGAGCAGCACGAGGAGAGCAACTGTGGGAGCAACTGTGGTGAAAGCTTTCATGGGGCACCTCTGCAGGCGGCGATTGTGCGGGTGTGGCCCACCAAATTCAAGGCCAGACCCGTGAACCTTTGCGACGCGGGGGGTACGCCGCTTATTCGTTCATCGCCGATATATTGTAAAACGTGCAACATCGCGTGAAGATGGAAGGGCTATCCAAGCTCGATCCACAGGGGTGTCACCAATGGAAGAGATCACCTATGAGTCGCTTCAGCCCTTGCTCTTGGAGGTGCAGCAAGAGGGGCATGATTTGCGCTGCCTCTTTGGCTGCCCTTTGTGCGACTTTCGCATTCGAGCCGAGGCCATCGTCAAGCATGCGAGCCTTGGAGAGGAGCTTTCGGCCAGCGAGCGGAAGCAAGAGCAAGGGGCGAAGTCGAGCCTGGCGGGTTTCTTGCGGCGCATCTTGGGTGGCGGTCCCCTCCGGGCTGTGGGGGAGGTGGCCAAGACTGCCGTGAGCGACAGCTCACCCCCTGGCGTTTATTCGGAAGACGAAAAACAATCCGCCGTGATCGCGGCTTTTCGTCAGGTGCTCCCATCGTTTGTTTGGGATGGCACCGCTCGTCGGTGGCTCTCGGCGCGAGCCGCCACGGGCCTGCTGCCCGAGTTTAACCAGCAGCTCGTCGCGGCGCCCATTAGCAGAGAGGTCGATCGCGACGTGCTGGCGCGAATGTTGGTGGAGGTCGCTCAGGCCGACGGCGTGCTTGCCCCCGAGGAGCGTGGTTTCCTGGAGAGCTTTTTGGGCAAAGAAGAGGGCAGGCTGGACGATCTCACCAAGCAACCTCTGCTCTCACGAGACGAGCTGGCTGCTTGCGGTGCGCTGGAGGTGCGAGAGACGATGCTGATGCTCGCGTGGGCGACCAGCCTGGTGGACGGAGACCTCGACCCACGGGAGACCGCCCGCCTCAAGGAGCTCGCGCGTGGTCTCTCCGTGCGTGGGGGACGCGCCGAGACGCTCAAGCGTTACGCTCAGGTTTTCCTGGTGGACCAGGCGTTGGAGCATGCCTATGGGGGGGCGGCGGGAGGTGCACGCCGTCACGCTGAGGCTTTCGCCCTGGCCAAGCGTCTCGGCCTCGATCAGGCGAGCGTGGAGCGGGTGGATATTCGGCTGCGCAGGCGCCTTGGGCGCGTGTGAAGCTAGAAACTCACCCGCAGCAAGGGCAGCATCAGGCGCACGCCAGCTGACCTCACGGCAGAGGTGTCCTTCTTCTCGCCCGGTGGACGCCAGTTGGAGGCGCTGATGCCCGCGTGAATCGCGCCGATGAGTACGCCTCCATAGAACATGCTGCCACCCACGGCCATCAAGGGCGCGTTCATATCGCTGGAAAAGCCCGAGATGCGGCGCTCCACAATGCGGCGCTCCACAATGCGTGTGGGCGCGCTCTGCGCTCCAGAAGGAGCGCTCGTGCTCGCTTCCTCGGTGCTGCGCAGTGCTTTGGCCACCGTGGCGAGGGCTTCGAGGAGCGCGTCCGCAGTGCAGGCAGCCTTGGCGGTGGTGGTGCGCGCCGAGGCTGCAGTCTTCAAGTCGTAGAGGGCGGCGGTGATGATGCAGGAGCGGCCTACCTTGCCGATGCGTGTCGCCACGGTCATCTGTGCCGCGAGCTCGCGACCAATCTCGATCTGGCACTTCTGATCGTAGCAATCTTTGTATGAAGCGCGCTTTCCAGCGCGCACGCGCTCGCGGATCTCTGAGCGGGGCACGATGCGTAGGTGTCCGCCTTCGCCCAGCTGGTTGCCCAGGTAGTCGGTCATAGACTCGAGCTCTTGCGCGCTCAAGGTCGCGCCCTTGTTCTCAATGTCAAAGACGACGATCACAGGGGGCGTGGCTTTCGCCTCGAGGTGAGCGGGCAGGAGCAAGGTGAAGAGCGTGATAGCCACGCAAAGGGCAGCCGAGAAGATCTGCATCGACGGGTTCTCCTGCGCCGATGATATCACGGATCATACGCTTCGCGCTTTAGGGCTGGGCGAGGCGAGCGTCGCGTAGGGTGCCGATCTTCTTTGCCACGTTCTCCATGTCGAAACCCCCTGGGGTGGAGGTGTATACGGTGACAAGATCGGGCTTCACCATGGGGGTGGGAGAGCGCATCAGCTCGGCGGCCAGGCGCCGGCTGTCTTTACGCACGGCAAAGTTGGGGAGCCCCAGCTCCTTGCCAAAACGCGCCAGCAAATCTGTCGGCCACGACGTGCAGCTGCGTGTCTCCACCTCGATCAGCTCACCCACCTTCTTCGCGGGTGTCATGATCCCGTTGGGGGAGCGTAAAAAGAGCTTACCTGCCTCGGTGACGAGTTTGCCTTCCACGATCCCGCTCGGGTCTCCAAAACGTGATCGGCGTCCAGTAGGTTCAACGGAAAACCGACCTTCACTGCCAGCGCGCAGTTTCACTAGGCCACTCGAGCCGGAAAAGACCGGCACGTTATAACGTTTCATGCTCTCGATCTCCCGTCTCATCACGGATTGAACATGATCTAGGGCTTTTGTGTTTTTGACATCGAAGACGAAGCCCACCATGCCACTTTTGCGGTGGGCGAAGTTGGGAAGGTTGCGCTGTTGGGCCTGGTGTGTGTAACCGAGGTCGCCAAAGAGGTCGCCAACGCGCAAGAGTTCGTGACCTGTACGACTGTTGGGGTTGTAGAGCAACTCAACGGTATGTTTGAGGTAATGTTCATACGATTGAGCTGGGCCACGTTCTTTGGTGGGCAACTCTACCATTATGCGGCCAAAGGAGAGATGTTTTCTTGCTCCCAGCGCCCGGTGTTTCTTGACGTATATTCTGGAGGGCGAATGGGGCGCAGGCAGCGCGAGCAGCGGCTTGGGCCTGCAAAGCGCGAGTTGTGGCTTGGGCTCGGCTAGCGCAGGGAGAGCGAGCAAGCTGACGAAGAACGTGAGCACGATTTTCCTGGCCATGGGATCTCCTTCTCACGAGAGAAGCAATTCCCGGTCCACTTTTGCAGGGCCTGGAAGGTGTCTTGAACGCTGTTTGCACGGCAGCTAAGGCACACTGGCCTTCGTTTTTCGGAGGATCGTCCTAATAAGAACTTGGTGAGGAGCTGTCAGCGGGCAAAGCCCTCGCTGCCGCTAAGAAGAGGCGTCTGCGCGCCCACCAGCGCTGCAGAGGGGTGCGGACAAGGCGATAGGCGATGAGTAGCGCGACAGACATGGCTTCACTCCTGGTGTTGAATCAAGACTTGCCGACCGCGGACGCCATCGGGGGGGCCCACGATGCCGTCCGCCTCCATTTGTTCGATCATCCGGGCGGCGCGGTTGTAGCCAATGCGTAGCCGACGCTGGACCATGGAGATGGACGCCTGTTGTGTCTCTGCCACCAGCGCCATGGCTTGGTCGTAGAGCGCGTCTGTGGGTTCGCTGCTCTTGTCCTCACCCTTGTCATCCTCTTCAGGTGCCTTGAGGATCTCCATATCGTAGATGGGTCGACCTTGGTTCTTCAGCCAACCGATGACGCCCTCGATCTCGTCGTCGTCGATATAGGCCCCGTGTAGGCGCTTCATGTCGGCGCCTCGGTCGAGCACCAGCATATCCCCAGCCCCTAAGAGGTTTTCTGCGCCATAGCAGCCGATGATGGTTTTGGAGTCGTGGTTCGAGGCCACCTGGAACGCAATACGTGAAGGGAAGTTGGCTTTGATGACGCCTGTGATCACGTCCACTGAGGGGCGCTGAGTCGCCAGGATCAAATGGATCCCACAGGCTCGTGCCTTCTGTGCCAACCGAGCTACAGAGTTTTCGACTTCCTTGGAGGCGACCATCATCAGGTCTGCAAACTCGTCGATGATTACCACCAAATAGGGCATACGCTTGAGATCAGGGTTGCTCTTGCCCTCGTCGGACCCCTCACTCCTGGCCACCACGACGACTGGCTCATCGTTCGTTTCTTCAACGGCGACCTCGATCACCTCTTCGGTGCCATCGACGTTCTTCGTGATCTTTTTGATCAACGTGGGCTCGGCTTCGATGAGCCCATCATTGCTCTTGAGCGGCAGCTCTTGCTGGCGCGCGCTTTCAGCGTCGGCGTGTTTCTTGTCCACACTTCGATTGAAGGAGGTGATGTCGCGTGCGCCGATGTTGGCCAACAACTGATAACGGCGCTCCATCTCAGCCACAGCCCAGCGCAGGGCGATGTTGGCCTGCTTGGGGTCGGTGACCACCGGGAGCAAGAGGTGTGGAATCCCATTATACCCCGAGAGCTCGAGGATCTTGGGGTCGATCATGATCAGGCGCACCTCTTCGGGCGAATAACGCATCAAGAGGCTGCAGATCATTGAGTTGATGCTGACGCTCTTTCCGGAGCCAGTGGAGCCAGCGACGAGCAGGTGGGGCATCTTGGCCAGATCCATCACCACTGGGCCGCCAGAGATGTTCTTTCCCAACGCCAACGCGAGCTTGGCGCTCTTGTTCTTCTGGAACTTCTTGTCGGCGATGATATCTCTGAAGGAGACCATTTCACGTTGTTCGTTGGGGACCTCGATGCCGATGGAGCCGCGGCCCGGGAGCGGGGCGACGATGCGCACGCGCAAGGCGTGCAACGACATCGCCAGGTCATTGGAGAGGCTGGCCACCTTGCTGATGCGCGTGCCTGGAGCAGGGATGAACTCATACATGGTGACCACGGGGCCCGGGTGGACCTGGGTGACCTGGCCTTCGATCTTGTAGTTGCGCAGCGACTCGGTCAGACGTATCGCCTGGGCCTGGATCGCTTCTTCATCGACTTTGGTGTTCCCGTCATCGTGAATCTTGAGCAGCGAGACGGGTGGAGGACGAAAGACACCGTCCTTGAGCACGAAGCCATCACCCTTGGGATCCTCGAGCTTCTTCTCGCGCGACTTTTCGTCCTCGACCTCAGCCTCGCCGAAGGTGGGTTGCACGATGGTCACACCCTCCTCTTCCTTCTTCTTCTGCCTTCGCTTGTTTTGCTCCCCAACGGCCACGTTGATGCTTTCCTTTTCACCGGTGGCTGGGTTGGCGTCGAGGGCAGCTGCGAGGGCCTCTCCATGCATGGCGCTTTGAGTGCCCTTGCCACTAGGAGAAGCAACACTCTGCTGGCGGGCGCTTTGAGTGCCCTTGCCACTAGGAGAAGCAACACTCCCTACTTTGTCGGAGGGCTGCTCTTGGAGGGCCTTTCGTCGAGCTGGGGCCGTTGACGGTTTTTTCTGCGCCTTGCTCGTCCCCCTGGGCTTGTGGATCACAGGTGGCTGGATGGTCGGCTGTGAGCTGCCTTGCCCGGAGCCACCCTGTCCGATCTCGAGATCGTTGGGAAGTGAAGGGTCCACCGTCCGCCGGATGGCGCGGCCTCGCTCCGCTTCAGCCTCGTTGAGATGCTCCGAGAGATCGATGCGGACCACGGGGGGGAGCGTGGCTGCTCCAGAGCCATCGGGTATGGAGACACGGGGGTGTGCGATCTGCGCGCTGACCCACTCGCTCATCAAACGCAGGCGCGTGCGGGCTCGCTCCACCGTGCTCTCCGTGTTGCTGACCTTCTCCGCGGTGGTATTCCAGACCCGTAGCCAAGCACCAACCCATGAAAAGTCAGTGGCCAGAACGACCGCCAGGGCCAAGGCCGTGAGGGTGACGATCCACGTTCCAGGGGTGGATACCAGGCCACAGAGCAGCTCTCCGCAATATTCACCCACGACACCGCCAAAGGATGCGTCAGCGATGCGCAGGGGCCGGGCCACCAGATGCAGGAGGACGCTACCAAAGACCAGCCCCAGGGTCGTTCCTGTGCGTCGACGCCAGCGCCGGAGGGTTGTTGTGCTTCGTGGCCGATGTCCCAGAGCTGCCGCAAAAATGCGGATGGCCATGATCAGCAGCGCCATGACCAACAGGTAGCCACCAAGACCAAGACCCCAGTTGATGATTCCACCCACCATCTGACCAAAGGGGCCCATCATTTGCCCAGATCCGAATTGCACTGAATAGAGGCTGGGCCCCACAAGCAGAGAGGCCGCCAAGATCAGGATTCCAAAGACCTCATGGGTGCGACGGACCGCTCCAGGGCCTTGGGCCGCGGATGACACGTCATCATGGCTTTCCTCATGGGTGCCACTCTTTTGCCGCGTCTTGCGCGGGGTCTTCGATTGCGTTTGTTTTTTTCGGGCCAAAAGCGCTCAACTCCAAATGAACCTACATGTGGCTAAACGTAGTCGTGAGTGCTCCGCAAGCATACAGATACTTACCTTGTGCTGTCAAAATTGGAGTTGGGAGGTGTCTTTGGTGCGTTCAGGGCTTGGTGTATGCTTGCCTCATCCAAGTCTAGGAGGAGAAGCGAATGCAGAGAACAGCTCTATTAACACTCATGATGGTGTGGGTGGCTGCCTGTGGGATACCCCAGGACAAACACAATGCAGTGCTCAAGGATCTCAAGGCGTGTCAGACGACGTTGGCCAATACAAAGAGCGATCTCGAGGGTGTTACTTCAGAGCGCGATAAGGTCAAAGAGCATTTGGGGGCGCTCGGCGGGGAAAAGGACGCTTTGGCGAAGCGCCTAGGGGCGACCAAGACAGAGCTCTCCGAGCTGCGAAAGCAACGCACCCTGGCTGAGGCGCGCAATCGCACCTTCCGTAATCTCGTCAAGCGCCTGCGCGCGATGATCGATTCTGGAAAGCTGAAGGTAAAGATCCGCAAAGGTCGGATGATCGTTCAGCTTAGTGACAAGATTCTCTTTGACCCCGGCAAGAAGAAGCTGAAGAAAGAGGGTCGCAAGCCCTTAGAGGATCTGGCGCAGGTGCTGAAGGATATTGGTGGTCGTGATTTCCTGATCGCCGGTCACACAGATAATGTGCCCATCAAGACTCGGCGTTTCCGTTCCAACTGGGAACTCTCCGCCGCTCGTGCTGTAGAGGTCGTGAAGTTTCTCCAACAGCAGGGCGTTGATCCCAAGCACCTCGCCGCTGCAGGTTTCTCTGAGTTCGATCCCACGGGTGACAACGCCACCGATGACGGCAAACGCACCAACCGCCGCATCGAGATCGTCCTGATGCCCAATATCGAAGAGCTACCCAAGATCGACCTCTAGGGCCGGATCAATCGTCGAGGATGCCCGCGATGGGCGTATTGGTGGGGCAGGAGCCATGCTCGAGTTCGTGGTGCTCACGGACGAGATCGGCGAGGGTGAAGCTGCTCAGCGTCTTTTCGATGGCTTTGCTTACCTCAGTCCAGACGGTCTTGGTCACACAACGGTGAGACCGCGAGCAGATTTCCGGATCAGCAACGCAATCGACCAATGCCACTGGGCCATCAAGGGCACGAAAGACATCTCCCAAGTCGATGTCAGCTGGGTCTTTGGCCAGCAAGTGGCCACCACCTGCGCCACGTCGGCTCCGGACCAGCCCCGCCGATTTGAGCGAAGCAAAGATAGCGTCCAGATATTTTCGAGATACGCCCTGATTCTCGGCGATGATTTGCATCATCAGCGGCCCTTCACCATAGTGAAGGGCGAGCTCAAGGAGGGCTCTAACTGCGTAGCGGCTTCGGGTTCGAATCTTCACATCATCACCTTAACGTCCGCGAGGAGAGGTCAAGTCGCCCCTCGCGAGTCGACTATAGACGCTTCGTGGGCAATGGCCAAGATGCGAAGATCTCTAGTTCTGCATCTTTGGCGAGCCGGTGGAGGGAAGCGGTGCTATGGTCCGAACCCCCACGGCGACGAATCGTCGCCAAGACAGGAGGCACTCATGCTCACCGAATCGATGCAACAAGCTCTCAACGATCAACTCAACGCCGAACTCTACTCCTCCTATTTATACCTTTCCATGGCAGCGCATTTTCAGTCTGCCGATCTGGCTGGCATGGCACATTGGATGGAACTTCAGGCCCAAGAAGAGCTGCTCCATGTGAAAAAGTACTATGATTACATTAATGACCGGCATGGTCGCGTGCTTCTGGGCGCGGTCAAGGGACCCAAGACAGAGTGGGACTCACCCCTGCAGGTTTTCACCGAGGCCCTCGAACACGAGAAGCTCGTCACCAGCCTGATCAACGGTCTCGTGGACCTCGCTGGCAGCCAGAAAGATCACTCCACCCATAATTTCTTGCAGTGGTTCGTGGCCGAGCAGGTGGAGGAGGAGGCCACGGTGGCTGGCATCGTGGGTCAGTTGAAAATTATCAAGGACAACCCTGGCGCGCTCTTCATGGTTGATCGCGAGCTCACCAAACGTGTTGTAGCCCCGGCTATCTAAAAAGTTACTGAGAGGCCAAGGCTGGCGCCCTGGGGGCCAAGGGCGGGCGTGAGGTGCCAGCGAGAGAGCCTCGTGCCCTTGCTTCGCGCCTCTTCATCCTCTTCTGTTTCAGTGCTTCCCGAGGACAAAAACGTCTTGTAGGCGGCGAAGCCGGTGAGCGCGGCCACCGCAGCGGTGACGCCAATGAGCACGTTCTGAATGATCTCGTGGTCCTTGCCCTGGTCGCAGATGTCGCCAAGATCTGAGTAGAGGCCATCGCCAGCAAGGGCGCAACCCTCTGCTCTCTGCTCATTGGTGAGATTTAGGCCGTCGATCACCGCCACCTTATCATCCTCGAGAGACCACACCTTGAGCCCGTTGACCACCAAACCCACGCCAAGCCCCACGGTGGCGGCGAGGCTGCTGTAGAAGGTGATTTTCCAGATACTGCTGCCCTCTGGAGGGGTTTCAGGTGTCAAATCTGGGGTGGTGATACCAGGAGGCGTAACCTCGGGTTCAGGCACCTTGGCGACGAGCTTCACTTGAAGGTCCAAGGTTTGACCTGCCTTGAGCGCGACCATCTGCGTGAAGGGGCGAAAACCGCTCCCGCGAACTTGAATGCTGTGCAGCCCAAGAGAGATCTTGGGCAGGACGAGCACGCCCTGAGCGTCGACCAAGCCAGCGGCACGCCCATCGATGAGGACTTGTGCGCCCTCTGCGTGGCAGCGCAAGCGCAAGGTCGCTGTTTGAGAGGGTGTCAGCTTGGCAGCCAACGCCAAGACCCGCGCCTCGGGGGCTGCAGCCTCTCTGTCCGTAAAGACCTGCTTCAGCTTCTTTCGGATTCTCTTCTTGCGCACATCGAGCAGCCGTAAGGTGAGGGTTAGCCCGCCTTGCTTGCGTTTTTCGACGCGCCCCCAGAGTAGCAGCCCTGCATTGAGCGTCTTGCCAACCTTGCTCATACAGTTCGACGACTCGTTGATGCAGCCAAAGACGAGCTTGATCTCTTCGAGCGCCTTGCTGGGCACGAGCCGATAACCTGTGGTGCGTTGTATGTGCTCTTTGAGCGCAGCTGAAAAGCGCGCAGCCACAGGCGCTGGTACGCCCACAGGCTCCACCCCCAACACTGCGACACCCTGCTCCGCGTGGGCCACAGGTGCCATAAAGTAAAGGCCCAGGCTCAACCCCCAAAGGGCGCCGGTACGCCACGGACGAACGCGGCTACGAATTTCGGGCATCCCTTGCCTCCCTCATGGTTTGCGATACAAGTTAAACAATCAGGGGATTATAGGCTTGGGCTGTGGAAACAGCCAAGGATAATGAGGTTTTCAATATGTTGGGAGTCACGGCTGTGGAGCATGTTTGCTCCACAGGTGAAGGCCGGCATAGACTGGATGTCAACGATATGGCGACTGGATCTACCCTAGCGGTCAGCGCGGCGATCATCGGCAACTTTGTCGTGATGTGCAGCAAGTTCGTCGCCTATTGGGTGACGGGCTCTGGGGCGATGTTGAGCGAGGGCATCCACTCTGCTGCGGATGTGCTCAACCAATCGCTGATCTTGCTTGGCCTCTGGCTCAGCAGCCGCACAGCAGACGCTGAACGCCCCTATGGTTATCACGGTGACCGCTTCATTTGGTCGCTGATCAGCGCTGTTGGGGTCTTCTTCCTCGGCTGTGGCGTGACGGCTTACCATGCGATTCACTCCATTATGGTGCCCCCCGTGGTTACCGCTTCGATTTGGGCTTATGTCGTGCTTGGCGTTAGCCTCCTGATCGAAGGAGCGGTCTTTTTGATCGCCCTGCGCGCGTTCCTCCAGGCATGCGGTGATCGTCCCAAGTTTCGGTTCTTTTTTCGCGAGGCTGACCCGCCTCAGGTGGCCGTGCTGCTCGAAGATGGCGTAGCGGTCACCGGCATTATGCTGGCCGCGGTGGCCATCGCTCTGACCAACGTCACAGGGGAGCCCATCTGGGACTCCATCGGTGCCTTGCTCATCGCGCTCCTCCTAGGTGGCGTGGCCGCGATCCTCGTGGCGCAAAACCGTCGTCTCTTGCTTGGAACCGCTGTGCCACCGCGAGTGCGTGAGAGTGTGCTGCGTGTGCTCAAAGAGCACCCCTCCGTCGAGGCGGTCTTCGACTTCAAGAGCCGCATGCTGAGCGTCGACAGTTACCGTGTAAAGATGGAGGTAGAGTTCGATGGCAGGGCTATCGCGCGCAAGATGGAAGACCTGCTACGCGAGGCCTACCCGACGATCGATTCATACGAGCAGTTTGCCACGTTTTGCGAGTCATTTGCCGAACAGGTGATCGATGCCCTTGGCGACGAGATCGATCTCCTCGAGGAGGAGATTCGTGCCAAGGTTCCCCAGATTCAACATGTAGACATCGAGGCAGACTAGTTGACAGAGTCTTCAACGCACAATAAAGGCCCACGAATCAGGCTCTTGATCGTTGAAGATCAGGCGCAGATTCTGCGTCGGCAGAAACGTTTGCTCGAGGGTTTTGACGAGCTGGAGATCGTCGGCACGGCCCGTAATGGGAGTGATGCGGTGGAGCTCATTTGTCAGCTCGAGCCCGATGTTGTGTTGCTGGACCTCGGTCTACCGGACTTCGATGGGATCGAGGTCATGCGGCGAGTGCGCGAGGCTTCATCCGCCTGCGAGGTCTTGATCTTCACCATCTTCGATGATGAGGAGCGGCTCTTGCAAGCGATCAGGGCGGGAGCTAGCGGCTATCTGCTCAAAGGAACGCCAGCGCGGCGCATTGTTGAGGCGGTGCGAGATGTGAGCCAGGGAGGGAGCGTGATTCAGCCCCAATTGGCGCGCAGTCTACTTCGTCGCTTTCGTGCTCCTGAAGAAGGGGCTCCCTCACTCACGCCTCGGGAGACCGAGATCTTGATCTTGATCGCTAAGGGGCTCACCAATCGTGCGGCTGCCGAGGCGCTGAACCTGAGTCGAGCGACGGTGCGAACCCACTTGGAGCATATCTACGCGAAACTAGAGGTCTCCAACCGCACCGAGGCCGTCACCGAGGCAATCCGCTGGAGGCTGATCGATCCCTGAGGGCCCATAAGTGGTCGACTTATTTTGGCGCTCATCGTTGGGGCGTTAAGATGTCGCCATCACGGGCGAGGGAGCTGCCATGTTTCGCAAACACGTTCAACCCATGGTCACAATGATGCTGGCGCTGATTTTTTGCGCGGGCACCTGGGCGTCGCCGAGCTACGCGCGAGCCGAAGAGGTGCCCGCAGTGCGCGCTGAGGCCGGAAACCTGGGCCTCTCGTTCACCTTTGGGGGCCTGGCGACGACCACCACCGGAACGAGCGAGGCGGTGAACGCCTTGATCTTCAGCCAGGTGGGGCTGCGCATGGTGCTCAATGAGAACCTGATCTTTCCCATCTACTTGGGCTTCGGCACGCAGATTCGTGACCGTGAGAATGTTGATGCTGAGACCGACTTTGGGCTGCGCCTTGGCGGCGGGCTGGAGTACCACTTTCGTATCTGGCGCCGTATTTCACCCTTTGTTGGCGGCGGGCTGCTAGTGGCCGTGGATGAGCCCGCAGGGGATAGCAACTGGACCTTCGGGTTCGCCATCACGCCCACCATGGGTGTTGAATACTATATCGCCGACCGGGTGAGCCTCATCGCCCAATACTACTTCAACCTGATCTTCACCATTCAGGATCCTGTCTTCGACTTTCAGATGGGCACAGCCTCAGGCGGCGCCCTCACCCTCGCCCTCTACTTCTAGTCCTAGCTCTCGAGAGTCGGCACCAGCGTCGAGAGGGTCTTCAGCAGCTCTTTGAGGCGGATGGGCTTGTGCATAAAAACATTGGCCCCCGCCGCCAAAGCTTGCCTTTCGACATCATCCGAGGCTGAGAGCGCGATGATCGGCAGCGATTGGTGGCGTTCATCGGCGCGGAGCTGGGCGATCAGCTCGTCGCCAGCCATCAGGGGCAGGCAGATGTCCACCAGCAGCAGTCCATATTGAACCTCTTCCACCTGATGAAGCGCTGTGCTGGCATCTTCCACCAGATCGACACGCACCGTTAAGGCGTGCTTGGTGCGCTTCAGGTGCCCCTCGAGGCCGCGCTGGATCAGCTCGGCCACGTGATGGTTGTCCTCGACGACCAGGATGCGCAGCTGCCGCGGGCTGAAGAGCTCAGGGTCGCGTTTGGCGATTCGTGCCACCGCCGTGGCGAGGGCCTCCCGCTGCAGCGGGGGCATCCCGTAGAGGTCCAGCTCGTAGCCTGTCTCTGCCAGAGCTCTTACGGCGTCCACGCGCGCCTCCAGGCAGAGGGGCTGGCGGAGCCCTGGAAAGCTGAGGGCGAGCCCCACCGCTTCTCCAGCGGCGAGTTGATGCTCCGAACGTACTGTCGCCCGGCCCTGCTGGAGGTTTTTGCGATAGTCCTCGAGGAAATCCTTGAGGCTCAGATAGTCAACCCTGAGCGGTCGACGCGTTTGTGGGGTGTGGCTCATCGCTCAATTTCCTCTACAGGGCTCGCTGGAAGGAAAACTTTGAAGGTCGTTCCCTCACCCTCCTCACTGCGTACCGTGATGGCCCCGCCATGCTCATTGATGATTTGCTGGGTCAGGGCGAGGCCCAGCCCAGTGCCGCCCTTCTTGGTGCTGAAGAAGGGGTCGAAGATTTGTGGCAAGGCGTCGCTGGCGATGCCGTCTCCTTCATCGGCGATGTGGATTTCGACGCCCTCTGCCAGCGGACCCGTGGAGACGTGCAGTGTGCCGCCCTGGCGCGCCATGGCCTCTGCTGCGTTGCGGAGGAGGTTGAGCAACGCTTGGCGCAGTTGGTTTTCGTCGGCGACGACTTTGGGCAGTTCTTCGTCGAGTTCCCGTTGCACCACGATGCCGCCTGCGGCGAACTCTTCGCGCATGAAGTCGAGCAGCCGGCCGATGATCTCGTTGATGTTTTCTGTGGCCAGCTGGGGTTTGGGGAGTCGCGCGAATTGCAGGTATTCTTCGGTGATCTCCGTCAGCCGTTGGATTTCGTGTTGCACGGCGCGACAGAGCGATCGTGCCTCGCCCCGCGATCCCTCAGGCAAGCCCTCGAGTTCCTCTTCGAGCAGTTCGGTGTTGAGCGAGATGGAGTTCATCGGGTTTCTCACCTCATGGGTGATATGGGAAGCCAAACGCCCTGCCACGGCGAGGCGCTCGCTGCGAATAAGCCTCCGCTCACGTTCTTCGAGGGCCGCGGCCATCTTGTTGAACTCACCAGCCAAGACCGAGAGTTCATCACGGGAAGCCACCTTGACACGGCCGGAGTAGTCGCCGCTGCCAATGCGTTTTGTGCTCTTGACGAGCACCTTCAAAGGATGAAGCAAGCGGTGCGTGCGGAAGGCGACCAACGCGGCGATGAGCAGCGTCATAGCGACGAGCAGCGCTCCAATGAGGATCCCCGCGCGTTGGTCGGCCTCCACCTGTACAGCGTCGCTCTTGACGCGTGCCCGGAGGTCGTGGTTCAAGCGGCGGATGGTGCTCAGCTGCCGTCGTTCGTCGTGGAGCAGAGACTCGCCAATGCGCTGTCGCTCTTCCCCCTTGAGTTCTTCGTTGCCGAAGAGGCGGTTCAAGCGTGCTTCGTTGTGGCGATACGCTCGTAGCAGCTGTTGGAGTCGTGTACGGCTGCGGGCTGAGAGCTTCTGGTCGAGAGCTGGGAGGGTCAACGTTTCAGCGCGGCCAATGAGCCGGTGTGCCTTGCGCAGATTGTAGAGGCGATATTGCCGGGCCAGGCGCACCTGGCGCCGCAAAAACTTGGAGGTGCCACGGCCAGCGGCTCGTTCTGCGATGGTGTTGAGCAGGTTGACCTGAATGCTCTGCAGCTCACCAAGGACGAGGGTGAGGCGCAGGTAGCGAGTATTGACTAGCTCCAGGTGACGTCGCACCTGATGCATGCGGTAGATCGTGTAGCCCATCACCCCACCAAAGGCGAGCACGACCACGAGGAGTAGTGAGAAGATACGAGCGGATAGAGAGTGTCGCATCAGCACGGAGGGCTTTATACCAGAGTTCTGTCTCGTTGGGGAACCTCACACTCACACGTTCCACTCTGCCGGTTGTGGTCTCACGATCGATCGCATTGGATCGCACCCAATCTCAACCTGCTCAGGGAACAGAGGGGGTGCCCTCGGGGGCTTGGGGCATGCGATAGACCACCATGCCTTCTAGGGCCACCGAGCGGAAGCCGTCACCCGCCATGCCCTTGGCGCTGACGGTCCTGTTGATGCCGCGCTGGTTGAGGAAGGGGGCTTGATGGGTCAGAAATTGTGCACAGCTGTAGACGCCCTTGTCGGCGTCACCCCCGCTCACGCTGAACTCTGTGACCTCATTACGTCGGGTGTTGTAGAGCGCTTGCAGCGCGCTGGACTCCTCAGCGCTGGCCGCAAAGAGCATGCCCACATAGATGTCCGTGGACTTCTGGTCCTTACGTGACTCCAAGAAGCGCCGAGGGTTGCGCTTGCGTGCTGTCGAGACATTGCCGTCGCCCCCATGCACGAGCTTCAGAGCTGCCCTTGCCAGCCACGGCAGCTCGTAAAGACCCCGCGTGCCCGTCATATCGTAGATGCCCCCCACACCCGGTCGCACAGCCACATGGCCATAGGGATTCGCCTGGGTGGGTTTTTTGTGGAGCTTGCGGATCGCGTTCGTGGAGTGCTTGCCACCAAGCTCGATCTCCAGCACGGGAATGTCGCGATGGTTGATGGTGGTCTTGGAGAGGCGCATGCCCGGCTCATGGCCCAAGGCGCGCAGGTTATCGGCCACAGAGAGTCGCTTGTCGAAGGTGGTTCGTCCCACCGCGAACCTGTCGAAGAGGCGCTCCGCGCGATCGCCGCGGTAGATCTGAAGCTGCTTTTTCACATGTTTGAGGGTTTGCCACACGCTCAGCTTGTCAGCGTGGGCAGGGCCGGTGAGGCCAAAGAGGATCATGGTTGAGATGATTGAAACTCTCATCCTCAGATCAAATGCAAGATGTGAGCCTCACGCAATCATAGTGTTCCTGTTGCCTCTGCTCTCTGGATCTCGGAGCACGGGAGAAGATCCTGTGTGGTTTTCGAGTTTCCTCTAGCGCCTTGAAGCAGCGCTCTGCTGTGGCAAAATGCTGAAATCACGCGGAGCGCGGGCTCCGTCCTTCGAGGAGACGAGCATGGAAGTCAAGGCACAGTGGCAAGATGAGATGACCTTCGAGGTGCAGCAGGACGGGCATAAGTTTTTGATCGACGCTGTGCCGGAGGTGGGCGGGAGCGACCAGGGGCCGCGGCCCAAGGGGCTTTTACTCTCGGCCTTGGCGGGTTGCACCGCCATGGACGTGATCTCGATCCTCAAGAAGATGCGCATCCCGGTAGAGCGCTTCTCCGTTGGGGTGCATGGCGAGCTCAGCTCCGATCACCCCAAGCGCTTCACCACCATCACTACGCACTACACCATCGAGGGACCCGCGGATATGTCGCTGAAGAAGATCAAGCGCGCTATCCAGCTCTCGGAGGAGGTCTACTGCGGTGTGAGCGCGACTCTACGCCCTGGGGTGGAGTTGAAGACAAAGATCACCATCAACCAGGAAGAGGTCGAACCCAACGCGGCGGGCAAGTACCTCGAGGATTGACTGCGCTCTCAGCTTTTGGAAGGTATGCCGATCTCCCCCAAGTAGGCCTCCACGCCCTCCTGCCAGGCCGGAAGAGGGGCGATGGCCTCCAGCGTCAAGTGGAGGTTTTCGAGCACGCTGAAGGCGGGGCGTGGTGCGGGGAGCTTCAGCGTGGCCGTGGTGATGGCCTCCACTGAAACGTCGAGGCCCGTCAGCTCGAGGGCTTTGCGGCCGAGGTCAAACCAGCTGCAGTGCCCCTGCCCGGTGGCGTGGAAGATGCCGAGGGCCTCCTTGTCGCAGATTTGGCGCAAGCAATGGGCGAGGTGTGGCGCGTAGGTGGGGGAGCCGATCTGATCGTTGACGATCTTCAGGGGTTTGCCAGCCCGTGCGCGCTTCAAGATGGCGTTGATGAAATTGCCACCACCGGCGCCAAAGAGCCATGCGGTGCGGATGATGGCGAAGCGGCGACAGAAGCGCTGCACGCTCCACTCGCCGAGCCGCTTGCTCTTGCCGTAGATGCTGCCATAGGGTTCTTGGGTCTCGCCGTCGAAGACATAATCGGTGCTGACGTGCAGAAGGTGCGCTCCCACCTCGTCACTGCAGACGGCGATATTGCGCGCGCCGAGGCCGTTGACCGCGTAGGCGCGCTCGGGTTCGCTCTCTGCGCCATCGACGTTGGTGTAGGCGGCGCAGTTGATCACTGCGTCTGGCTGGGTCGTCGACAAGAGTTCACGCACTTGCGCGAGCTTCGTGATGTCGGCGTCGTCGAGGTCTACAGCGAGCGCTGTGTGTTGCGTGCCTCGCAGCTCTTTGAGCATGGCCTGGCCGAGCATTCCCGCGGCCCCGAATACCAGCACCTTCATCAGAGGTCGCCCCCAGCGTCTGGGCGCTCACCGTACATCTTGGCGTAGTAATCGCGGTAGGCGCCGCTCTTGACCTGCTCCCACCACGTCTGGTGCTCTCGGTACCACGCGACGGTCTGCGCCAACCCGGTCTCGAAGTCGTAGGTGCGTTGGAAGCCAAGCTCGTCCTCGATCTTGCTCGAGTCGATGGCGTAGCGGCGATCATGACCTGGGCGGTCTTTGACGAAGCGAATCTGCTCTTCGGAGGCACCCACAATGCGAATGATGGCGCGCACGAGGTCGATATTCTGCCACTCAGCGGCGCCGCCAATATTGTAGATCTCCCCGTCTCTTCCCTTGTCCAGCACGAGCAGCAACGCCCGACAGTGATCCTCGACGTGGATCCAGTCGCGCACGTTCTTTCCATCCCCATACACGGGCAACTCTTTGCCCTCGACGGCGTTGGTGACCATCAGCGGGATCAGCTTCTCGGGGAATTGCAGCGGCCCATAGTTATTGGAGCAGCGGGTGGTCAGCGTGGCCAGCCCATAGGTCTTGTGGTACGCGCGCACCAAGAGGTCGGCACCCGTCTTGCTGGCTGAGTAGGGGCTGTTGGGGGCCAGAGCAGAGTCCTCGCGGAACTTGCCCGTTTCACCGAGGGAGCCGTAGACCTCATCCGTTGAGACCTGCAGGAAGCGACCAAGCTTGCGGTGTCGCGCCTCGTCTAACAACACTTGGGTGCCCATGACGTTGGTGCGCAAGAAGATGTCCGGGTTATCGATGCTGCGATCGACATGGGACTCGGCGGCGAAGTTTACCACCGCGTCTGCGCCTTCCATGGCTTGGGTGACCACCTCGCGCTCGGCGATATCCCCTTTGATGAAGGTGTAGTCTGGGTGCTTGGCCACATCCTCGAGATTTTCGAGGTTCCCGGCGTAGGTCAGGGCGTCGAGGTTGACGACGGCGCGCCCCTCTTGGAGCGCCAAGCGAATGAAATTGGCTCCGATGAACCCGGCGCCACCTGTGACGAGTAGTTTCTGTGTCATGAAGGTTCTCCTGAAAGAGACCCTCGAAGCCTATCTCAGAGCTGGTGGCCTGCCAATGGGCTTACGCGGGTGATCCTTTTGGAACCGGCCCCCTACATTGACTCACGTTGACAGGGCCCCGCCGCCTCTTCTAGCCTTCATCAAAACCCGAAAGGAATGGCATCTATGAAGGGCATTATCCTCGCCGGCGGTGCTGGCACGCGTCTTCACCCGCTGACTCATGTGCTCTCCAAGCAGATGATGCCCATCTACGACAAGCCAACGATCTATTATCCGCTCTCAACGTTGATGATGTCTGGGATCCGCGAGATCCTGATCATCTCCACGCCGCGGGATCTTCCGGGCTACCGCGAACTCTTCGGTGATGGGTCACAGCTCGGGCTCTCCTTCTCCTACGCGGAGCAGCCTGCGCCAGAAGGCATCGCTCAGGCTTTCGTCATCGGCCGCGAATTCATCGGCGATAGCTCTGTGGCCTTGATCCTTGGTGATAATGTCTTCTTTGGCGAAGGGTTGGGCACCAACCTCCAGCAGGCCGCGGCGCACAACACTGGAGCGACGGTCTTTTGTTATCGGGTCAAAGAGCCACAGCATTATGGTGTGGCCGAGTTCGACGCCGCCGGAAAAGTGCTCTCCATCGAAGAAAAGCCAGCAGAGCCGCGCTCGAATTACGCGGTCACCGGGCTCTATTTCTACGACAATGGCGTGGTGGACATCGCCACCCACTTGAAGCCCTCGGCCCGCGGTGAGCTGGAGATTACCGACGTTAACCGCGCCTATCTCGAACGAGACGCCCTGCGTGCCGTGCTCATGGGCCGTGGCACCGCGTGGCTCGATACGGGCACCCATGAGTCGCTCTTGCAGGCGAGCAACTTCGTTGAGGCGGTGCAAAGCAGGCAAGGGCTGATGATCGCCTGCATCGAGGAGGTCGCGTTGCGTATGGGCACCATCGATCTATCCGATATGCAGAAGCTGGCAGAGCGGGCAGGCAAGAGCTCCTACGCCGATTATTTGCGAGTGTTGGCCACGGAGGGTGCGAGCTGATGCAATTTAGCGCCACCAAGCTGCCCGAGGTGAAGATCGTAGAGCCGCGCGTTTTTTCCGACGAGCGCGGGTATTTCATGGAGACCCATCACCGTGGGCACTTCGCTGCCGCTGGTATCCACTGCGACTTCTTGCAGCAGAACCAGTCGTTCTCCCGGGCTGGGGTGCTGCGGGGGCTGCACTATCAGATCGGCTTCGAACAGGCCAAGCTCGTGCGCGCCGTCACAGGGTGCGTGCTTGATGTAGCGGTGGATATGAGGCGCGGGTCTCCGCGTTTTGCTCAATGGGTCGCCGTGGAGCTATCGGCAGAGAACCAACGCATGCTCTATGTACCTGCTGGCTTCGCCCACGGTTTCTGCGCCATCGAACAAAGCGTGGTGGTCTACGCGTGCTCCGATCTCTACCACCCAGAAGCGGAGCGAGGCGTGATCTATGATGACGCGACCCTCGCTATCCCCTGGCCTAAGGGTGAGTTTCTTCTCACTGACAAGGACCTCGCGTTGCCGGCTCTCGACGCGATCGGTGAGGCTGATTTGCCGGTTTATGGGGGCTGACGAGCCCCTCCGCCTAGCGCGCCGCCTGCTCGTGCTCCTTGGCCTTCTTGCGCTTTCCCAGTTTGCGATAAACACGGGCGAGGTCGCGGTGGATGGGCTTTTTGTCCTTGGGTTTGCACAGCAGCGCTAACTCCAGGTGCCAGGCGGCGCGACGGAAGTCGCGTTTCGGCGCGAGCTGCTCATAGGCGCGCGCCATGATGGTGTGCAGCTTCTCAGAGGCGGGGTAAATATAATACGCCATGCGGCCGTAGTGGCGGATGCCCACCCAGTCTTTGGCCTTTTCGAGCATGCCTACCAGCTTGAAGGCTGCGCCGAAGCTCTGTTGGTTGAGCTCCACCACGCGCTTGAGTTCGCGTATGGCCTCTTTGGGCCTTTTGGTCCTTTCATACACGCTCGCGAGCATCGTGTAGGGGCGCTTGCTCTCGGGGTCGAAGCGTTTGGCTGCGTCGAGCTGGGTCTTTGCTTCTTTGAGGTCTCCCTTGGCGAGGGCCAGGCGGCCCAGGGTCAGCCGCGCGGTGTAGCCGTCACCCCCGGAGACCACCAGGCTCTGGGCGTAGTCGCGCTCCTTGTTGCCCTTGGCCAGGCGCATCAGCACGTAGATCGCCAGCTTCTGCGTCGGTGTCTTCTGCAGCACCTTCTCTGCCAGCTTCTGCGCTTCTTTGGGCTTGCGGTGAAAGAGCAAGGCGGCCGCCAGCTCTGCCTGCGTTTGTGTATCCTGGGGTTTGGCTTTCGCCGCTTGCTCATAGGTCTTGAGCTTTTCGAAGCGGCGCAGGTCGACGACATAGCCTCGCCCGTAGTGGGCGAGGCGCTTGAGCTGGTCTTGGCGGAAGAGCGCGTCTAGCTCACCAAGGCTCTTGCCATAGATCTTGGGCAGCAGCTTTGCGGTGCCGCGGCCCTTGCCATAGCCCACCAGCGCACGCCGCATCTTGGACATGCCCCAGCGTTGGATGAAAAAGGACGCGAGCAGGCCCCCTTGGTAGTAGGCCACCAATACGTCGTGCAGCCCACGGCGGGTGAAGACCGAGTTGATATTGCCAAGCCCCGCGAGGCGCTTGCTCTTGATGGCTTTGTAGATATC
>JAFCZD010000095.1 GCA_019314525.1 Deltaproteobacteria bacterium | reverse complement strand
CGGCGTTGCGTATGGAGAACGTGACGCCAACTGAGGTGGGTGATCACGTCAGCGCTGAGTGCTACGTGCTCTAGCGCGACGGAGGGCGGTCAGCGTTTCCCGAATACCTGCACCAGGTGCTTCAGGCGTGTCTTGAGCGCTTTGTTGTGGAAGCTGTTTCCCACTGATGAAGGTCGCGGTCGCCAGCACTGATGGGCCTGAGCCAGCGCATAGCCCAACTCCCAATCATGTTGATAGCGCTGGCCATCCAGCCCACGTAGCACGACAAGCTGCGCCTTCGAAAGCCAGCCGTCCTGGATCTCTCGCTCTAAGCGCGAGAGATCCACCACCAGCGGTTCCAGCATCGCCAGCGACGCGATGCGCTCGCGCTGCGCCCTGGAGAGGCTTGGCATCTTTTGCTCCAGGGCGTCGATGAAGGCCACCGCGCTCTCGTAGCGCGCTCCCTTGAGCGCCCGCAGGCCTGCTGGAAAGCCCCCCTTGGTGCTCAGCTTTTGTTGTACAGATGCGGTGATTTGGTAGACGACCGGTCGATAGACCTTCTGGTTGAAGACATTCTGCAAGAAGAAGAGCGCAACGAAGCTGACCACAGCGGCGATGATTGGTGTTGTCACCCAGCCCGAGGCGATCTTTCCCAGGGTCCGGTAGTTGATGCCGCGCCCCCCTTGAGCGAGCCCAATGCCGAGCACCGCTCCCACCACCGCCTGGGAGCTGGACACAGGAACCAGCGGGATCGTCGGAAACCCATGGGAGGCCAAGAAGGCCTCGAGTCCCTGCGAAGCGAAAAGAAAGAGCACCAAGCCTGAAGCGACCACCACGACGAAGGCAGCCTGCGGCGTAAGATGGAGGATGCCCGTACCCACGGTGCCCATGACCTTATGCGAATAGGTGAAGACCCCTACGGCGATGGCGAGGCCGCCCAAGATGAAGAGCTGGTCGGTGTTCGAGAGTGAGAGCAGGCCGATATCCAGGGGTCGAAAGGGAGACACTGGAACAAAAACGCCCATGACGTTGGCGATATTATTCGCGCCCAAAGAATAGGCACCAAAGGCACCCGCCACCACCAATCCGATGCGAGTGTAGTGGTCCAACTTCAGCAGGTGAACATTCACTCGCCCAAAAGCCCAGCGGGTCAAGCGATAGAGCAGGAACGAAAAGACCCCAGAGAGCAGCGGGCAGATCACCCAGGTGGAGACGATCTTCGTCAATGATCCTGTATCTGTCAGCGAGCCGGAAAAGTAGTTCCAGCCGATGATCGCGCCAACGATGGCCTGGGAGGTTGATACCGGCAGCTCCAGCTTTGTCATCCAGTAGACGGTCAGTGCCGCCGCTAGGGCGACCATGAAGGCTCCGGCGATCTCGTTAACAGCGCCGAGCTTACCGAGGGTGTGTGCTGCTCCAGAACCAGAGAGCGCGGCGCCAAGGATGACGAAGACAGAGCAGATGATCGCTGCTGTGCGAAAGCGCAACATGCGGGAACCCACAGCGGTGCCAAAGACGTTTGCTGCGTCGTTGGCGCCCAGAGACCAGCCGAGAAACAACCCGCTTGACAAAAAGACGATGATCGACACGGTGGCTTAGACCGCCCGCTTGATGGCAGCGACGCCCAGACGGTCAGCCACTTGCTCAGCCCGATCTGCGAGGGTATCGATATGCGATGCGAAATAGCGCAAGTGCATCTTTTCGCTGAGGCTCAAAGACTCGCTGGCAAAGATGTCGCGCTTGACGCGATCAGCGATACGGTCAGCCTCCCCCTCATGGAAGCTTACCTTGTAGAGGTGATCTTTGATGGCGCTGCTGTCGTAAAAATACGCGCGCGTCGCCAGGACCAGGCTCTCCACGGCCAGCGTCACGGGGACTGTGAGCTCCATGAAGCCTTCAGCCAGCTCCTCGGGGATCCTTGGGCACTCTACCGCAAACTCTCCCATCGTGGACTTTGCCCAGTCGATCACCTCATCGGTGTTTTCCATGATGCCGAGGACATCTCCGCGGGATTCAGGGATCAAGGTCTGGGCATAGAGCTGGTTGACGATGAGCTTCTTCAGCGCGTCGGCCTTGTTTTCAGTTTCGGCGATTAGCTCAAGACGCGCCTCGAAGGCCTCCTTTTTGCCTGCGAGGTAGAGCCGAATGCCCTCTTTGAAGTGCAGCGCTGTCTGGGCGGTGAGGTCGAGGAAATCATCGATCTTGAGCACTAGGTCTTTGGTCTTTTTAAACAGCGACAAGAACTCGTCTCCTTGCTGAAGCTCGAAAGTTCCATAAAAACTGCCATAGTCAACGCCTTCGCTGCAAGTTCAGCGTTGGGAAAAGGGAAGCATCGTATGGCGTTTCGTTTGGTGAGAGCGCGGGGACAGCCCAATATTGGTGAAGGGCTGGCTTCATTATGCCCTCAGTGGTTGACTCTGACGTGGAGGTGTTAGCTATGGGTCGACGAGGTCATCTCATGTTGTTGCCATTTTTCGTTTGTGCGGCTTGCTCGACAGATTCGTCCACAAGCATAGATGCTGGTGCCAAGCAGCCTGATGCCTTGATCGTGGATGGCTCAACCACCGACATCTTGGGTGATGGTCCCGCTCGTGACAGCGTCGCCACCGATGGTGGTGCTGATCAACAGGTAGAGCAGACCGGATCTCCAGCCTGGACGACCTTCACCCCAAGCGCTGACACGATGATTGTGTACGTCAGCAACAGTCTGGGAGACGACTCGACGTGCGATTCCTATGCAGCCAGCGCTGTTGATGACGTCTTTCAGCCGAGCGACGCGTTTACCCCATGCAAGACCATTGGCAAGGCTGCATCGATCTTCAACGCGCTTCCCAATGGTGCGCCTCATTGGATCCTCTTCAAATCCGGGGATACGTGGACGAACGAGAGCTTTGGCAAATGGGAAAAATCGGGTCGCTCAGCCGCAGAGCCTGCCCTGCTGGCGAGCTACGGCGATTCCTCCGAGAGACCGAGGGTTCTTACGGGGACGGATGGGTTTTCTGCGGCTGTGAGTGCGGGGGTAGAGTTTGTCACCATCGCAGACCTCCACATTGACGCCCACACCTATGCCAGTGATGGCTCCACAGGTCCCCGCGCTTTTCGTTGGATCACGGAGGTGGCAGGGGGCGATTGGGTCTTCGAGGGGTTACATGTGCAAAATTTTCAGACGGCGTTCTTGATAGGGGCCAGCCAGGACCCTTATCGTGGGAAAATCTCAAACCTTACCTTCAGAAATAACGTGGTGAACGGGAACCAAGGCGAAAACGCTCTCTACATCTCGGGTGTCAATGGGGCGCAGCTCTTCGAGGGCAACACCTTTTATGACAACGCCTATCTTCCCGGCCATGAGGATGGCGCATACCGCGGCAAGCATATCTACTTCGACAACGAAAATGGGTATCCGCCTTTTGACCCCACTGGTTCGGCGATCTTCAGGGAGAATATTTTTGTGGACTCAACAGCGTATGCGTTTCATGCGCGGACTGGGGGGGAGATCGAGAACAACTACGTCGAAGGCCACGGATTGGGGATCGTCGTTGGCGGGCACGACGGGGGGCAGACTTGGGACCTTGTCACCACATCAGTGCATCACAACGTCGTGATGCATCTCGTTGATTCTCTCCATCAGGAGCTTGGCTACGGCATCCTCCTCGAAAACTCTGATGCCGATGTTGAGTACAATATCATCGCCTACTACGGCTCCGCGAAAGACTACGGCCATCCTTTCCAGGTCTCAGGCGAGGCGGGCAATACCACTACGGCTCGTCTTGTTCGCAACACCATCTACTCCACTGTGGGGGATATTCGGAAAATCGATGACGTGGCGCCCATCGTTCAGTCGGACAACCTCATCAACGACGACATGGAATTGCTCTCAACCAACAGCTTGTCGAGCGCGGTGAGCTTCGTTGATGCTGAGCTGCGAGATCTTGCCAAATACAATATGGAGGTCTTGGGGGGACCGCGTGAGACCAAAGCCTTCATGTTGGAGGCCTTGAAGCAATGGCGTGGGAATTTCAGTGGTGCGTATACGGCAAACGCGGTGAACGAATATATTCGTCGTGGGTTCGAGCCGGACGGATCGCAACCTGAGATGTGTGCCAAGGGTGCCGTCCCATGCGGTTATGGTAGCGGGGCCGACAACTAACGCAGCGCCATCAACCCGCCGAGTCCCACCAGCAGGAAAGACGCCAGCGCCAGTCCTCGTTGCAACCATGCTTCCGAGGTAGGTGAGAGGCGGCCAGCCTTGGGTAGGGCCAAGGCCATCAGGGCCCCTCCGACGATGCCTCCGATGTGGGCGATATGGTCGGTTTGCGGCCGGATGCCCACCACCATGCCGTAGAAGGCGATGAGCATGCCCAACAGATGCCACGCTTTGAAGCGGTGGGCTCCGCCGCGGGTGCGGAGGCGGTCTCCAGTCAACGCACCCAGCAGCCCGAGGATAGCTCCGGAAGCGCCAGCTTTGAGCGCCACCGCTGAGCCGAAGATGTAGCCCGCGATATTACCGAAGAGCCCTGCGAAGATGTAGATCGCGAGCAGGCGACCCGGCCCCCACATGCGCAGCCCAAAGGAGCCGAGCACCGAGAGCAGCGCCATATTGCCGAGAAGATGCCGTGCGCCGATGTGGAGGAAGACGGCCGTGACCATGCGCCACCACTCGCCCGAGGCGAGCAAGGCGCTCTTGATGGCGCCAAAGCGTAGCAATACCTTGTGTGTCGTGGAGCCGCCAAGGGCCTCCATGGCCCAAAAGACAAGGACGTTGATCAAGATCAACCCGATGACCCAGTAGGCGCCAGCTGTAGCCCCGAGCTGAGGCAATGGGGGCGCTGGGTCGCGAGATTGTTTCTCCTCGGCTTCGTGCTCGCGGAGCTGGCGGTCTGCTTCCACCGCGTGGCGCGCACCAGGGACTTCCACTACCCAAGGGTCGAGCCCGCTCTCACCGTCGAAGCGTGTCCAAGCGGGGATGTCGACGCTTTGCAGGATGAAGAGCAGCTCATCGGCGCGCCGGCGGGTTGGTGCGCGGCGGACGGGGATCGTGATCTCGGTTGTGTTATCGACGGGTGGGTGCTGGTGGTCTTGGCTCAAGGGCTCACCAGCTCAAGGGTAGGCGCGGACCAGCGCAAGATAGCGTTGCTCGACAGCTTGGGCAGTGGGCGCTGCTGCGAGATGTTCCACATGACAGAAGAAGCTACGTCGCGAGAGGGGGGCATTGTAGACAGGCAGCGTGAAGTCGCCGTCAGCCTGCACGGTCCGTAGCAACCAGCGGGCGTTTTCGATCAGGCGCAGCGCGCGGTGGCAGCGGTGGGTGCTGGCGAGGTCGCTCTTGGCTCCAGCCCTTGCGACGCACGCGAGGAGAGGGCGGCGTGCGGCGAGCAGCCGTTCGTCAAGGGACTTGCAGGAGCGCATTCTTTCGCACTGGGGCCGACAGTGGAGCGTGGTGTCTTGTGCTCGCAGAGGTTTGGTGCAGCAGCCCCCGCTGAGCATGGAAAGGAGGGTGAGCAACAAGGGGCGCATCAGTGAGGCCAGCTAGATGACATCGGCGGAAATGATGAACTGTTCAGAGCCCACCCATACATCTAGGCCGCCACAGGATCGGCTTTGTTCGTGGTCTTGGATTTGGCATCACTCTTGGCATCACTCTTGGCATCACTCTTGGCATCACTCTTGGCATCACTCTTGGACTCACTCTTGGACTCACTCTTGGACGGGGCGCCCGATCCATCCTTGGGAGCTGTGGTCTTGTCGCTCTCCCCAGGTTTCGAGGAGCTGTAGCCATCAGCATACCAGCCGCCGCCTTTGAGCAAAAAGGAGGTGGCGCTCATCAACTTCTCGACCGTTGACTCGTTGCACACAGGACACTCAGAGACTGGAGCGTCATGGATCCCCTGCCACTCTTCGAAGAGGTGGGCACAGGCGTTACAGCGGTACTCATAAATCGGCATTCAGACCTCCAAGACCATTTGTAACCTAAGGGTCGGGGCGGGCTTGTCAAGCATCGGGCCGAGAGAGCCATTGTGTCACCAGCTGCGGAAGGGGTGAAAGGTTCGTTGTTTCAATGAGTTCGCTCGCTTGATGACCCGCGTAAGTGTGCCAGAAGAGAACTCTCCGCAGTCTGTTTCTTCCGCTAGTGGCAGGGGCGCTGTGAGCGCCTGCCAGCAGACTGGACCTGGGTCCATAACGTTTCAGCAGGGCCGCCATTGCCTTGCCGCCATAGCAGGTTTCGAGGTCGAGCCCCTCCAACTCCATAGCGATCTGGCAGGCCTGGCGCGCTTGACTCGTGGGGTCGCCATAGTGGCGGCCGGCGAAGCGATGCTCCACGGCCAGGGCCGCGGGGGGGTGCAGGGGTTGATGGAGTTGCCTGAGGAGGGTCGCCGTTCGTGCCATCAAGAGCAGGGTCAGGGCGTGGTTGCAAAGGAGCCGGTCTACCACTCGCACAGCGACAACTCGTGTTCGGAGCCCTGCCATGCCGAGCCCAAGGACAAGGCCAGCGACGGTGCCTCCGCTCCCTAGGGGCACGATGATCTCGTCTGGCGGGGGAAGTTCGCCACGCCGCACCTGCTCAGCGAGCTCGAACGCCGCGACTGTATACCCCACGGTGCCCAAGGGAGAGGACCCCCCTGCTTCGATGAGATAGCTCCCTTCGAGCCGGTGTCGTGCGCTGAGCAGGGCCAAAGGGACTCGCTCCCGGCCTTTACAAGGACACAGCTCCACTCCCAATGCGTGAATAGCGGCGAGATTCTTCCGCACGTCAGGGGTGAGGGGTTGCCGCACGACGATTGCCGTGCAGGCGAAGCCGCGCTCCCTTCCGTGCAGCGCCGTGGCCACGATGTGGTTGGATCCGATGCCACCCAGGGTCAGAAGTCGCCGAGCCTTGGCTGTTTCGGCTGCCGCGAGCAGCAACTCAAGCTTGCGCACTTTGTTGCCGCCATAGCGCAGAGCCGAGAGGTCATCGCGCTTGATCCAGAGATCAACGCCAAGGTGGCGGCCAAGCCTCGGAGCTCGTTGCACGGGGGTGGGCCACTCACCCAGCGCCACACTCGGTAGTCGCTCCGCCAGGGCTGGCATCGCGTGAGCGAGGGCGCTGGTCGGCGAGGGCATGGATGGCATGTGCTCTAGATCGCTCTAGGGGTTGATGTCTACCAGCAAGACCGTGATGTTGTCCTTGCCACCCCGCCCGTTGGCGAGGGTAATCAAGGCTTCGCCAACTGCGTCGAGAGGATCGCCCACGAGGTATCGTCCGAGCTCCACATCATCGCGCAAGTAGCCGTGGAGGCCATCAGAGCAGAGCATGAAGCGGTCGCCGGGCTGCACGCCGCACTCAAAGGTGTCGACGTTGACATAATCATGGTGTCCCACAGCGCGAGTGATGACGTTCTTCCCTGGCGCTTTGCGAGCTTCCTCTGGAGTGATCAACCCGTGCTTGAGCTTGTAGTTGATCAGGGTGTGATCTTCAGTCAGCTGCTGACTTTCGCCGCCACGATGCCGATAGACGCGGCTGTCTCCCACCTGCGCGACGATGCCGAGGCGACCCACCAAGAGCAGGGCGCTGATGGTGGTGCTCATTCCCTTGTGGTCAGGATCCATCTCCGCGAGGCCGTAGATCATGTAGCAGGCGGACTGTACGGCGCTCTCGAGCAGACGTCGCACACCGAAGAGCGTTTGCTCAGAAGGCTTGTCCAGAAAGCGTTCGATCGTTGCTAGGTCGCGGGTGACGAAACCATAAACCTCTTCTACCGCTTGGGCGCTGGCGATCTCACCCTTAGCTTGGCCGCCCACCCCGTCGGCTACGATGTAGAGGCAGATGCCATCATCGGTAAGAAAGCTGTCTTCGTTAATTTCACGCCGCCGACCGACGTCGGACAGCCCGCACGAATGGGGTTGCATGTTACTTGTTCACTCCGTCTTCAAAGAATATCGGGGTTGGGGCGCCAACCATAGTACCTGAGAGGGGCGGGGAGAGGTAGCCCTGCAAACACCTTTCGCTTTCGTTGGCTTTTCGGCTAGGATTTGCGCCCATGAGTGAGACCTTGGCATTGCTGAGAAGGCGGTTTGCGGAGACGGGTGAGACCCTCGTACCCCGCTGGCTGGAGGCGCTTTCTCTGCGTAGTTGGCCCCTACGGGGCGATGAGCGGCTGCGAGCACAGCTCGAGGGGCGCGCAAAGGGCGTGTTCTTGGCGCTGCAGCGCTCTCTAGACAACGCTGAGGTTCTCGCTCTGGGATCTCCAAGCTTCAAGGAGCCTATTGCCTTGCTGTCTTTCCTCGGGGGATGGATGGCCGGTGTTGGCATGTCGGCAGGGGCCGCGGTGGCGCTCTGCCATGCCCTCCAAGATGTCATCGGCTCTGGTGCGGGGCGCTTTTTCGAGTCCCTGGTAGTGGTGATGGCGGAGGCCCATGCGGCTGGAATCTCACAGAGCGCTCAGGCGCGTCATCGTCAGGTTATCGAGAAATCCCAGGTTGTTGCTATGCTATCGGACGAGCTAGCCGTGCTCTTTCTGGTGGGAGATCCCGATCGCGAGGCCCTCGACGATGCTATTGGCCGGCTGATGATGCTCGCCTTTCAACGCCAAGCGCGATCGATTATCCTCGATGCTTCAGGGCTGAGCGAACGTCAGGTCTTGTCCACGGCCGTGGGCTTCCTCGGTGAGCATCGTGAGGTGCTGGGAGAATGCCGACTTCTGTTGTCCGCGGTGTCGCCAGCAGAGGCTCAGCAGCTGGGGAAAGATGCACGGCTGCCTCTCGAAGGCTTTGACCGGCTCGAATTTGCTCTGGCCTCGGCTCCTCCATCGTCAAAGCCTGTATCGTCAAAGCTTGGCACCGATTGACAAGGAGTGAAGGATGGTCGACAAAGGCCTACATTCTGGGGCGTCAAGCGATAAGGTGAAGAGATGGAAAAGTACAGGGTTGTTGTCTCTCCATTGATGGAGGGTGAAGGCGATGAGGCCAAGGTCCGTTACCGAGCCAAGGTGACGGAGGTTCCAGGGGCGGAGGTTATCGCCGATACTCGCGAGGCAGCTCTGGGGCAGCTTGAAGAAGAACTCGCCGCGCAGCTGGAGAATCTGGAAGAGCAGGGCGAGCATCGTCCCACGCCACTTCTGACCGAGGCCTTCGATGGCAAGCTCGCGCTCAAGGTCTCGCCTGAGTTGCACCGTGACTTGGTGGCCATGGCTCACGATGCGGACATCGAGTTGGAACCTCTGTTGATCGAGCTGCTCACGCGCGCTGCCAGTGAACCCCGCGGGGGACGCCGTGGTGGCGGGCGGCCTCACCAGCGTCAGAGTGGTGGTGGTCGACGTGGGCGTCGTGGAGGGCCTGATGGGCAGCAATATCACAACATCATGGAAGATCGTGCCTCTTTCATCCAATATGTACGAGAGCAGGGCGGCAGCAGCGATGGTCGTGGCGGGCGAGGGCGAGGGCACCGCTAAAGACATTCTTGGGTGAGCAGGTCTAGGGAAGAGTTGCTATTTTAACCTTTCTTCGTGCTAGAATCGGAGCGCCATGACGGGCGAGCCGCGACACGGTGTCTCTAAGGATCCTTTCGAGCCGACCGCTTTTGGTCGCTATATGCTGGTGGACCATCTTGCCACTGGCGGCATGGCCGAGATCTTCAAGGCCAGCGCCTCAGGCGCCCACGGCTTTCACAAGACCCTGGTCATCAAGCGTATTCTGCCCCGCCTCGCGGAACAGCCCGACTTTGTCGCGATGTTCGTCGAAGAGGCAAAGGTGATGGTGCAGCTCTCGCACTCGAAGATCGTGCAGTTGCTCGATTTCGGCGAGGTGGATGGGCACCTCTTCATCGCCATGGAGTACGTTGATGGTGTCGACGGGCTCGGTCTCCTGCGGCAATGTGCAAAGAAGCGCTTACGGCCCACCACCGGCATTGCAGTGCACATCGCCTGTGAGATTCTGGACGCCCTCGATTACGCGCATACCCTACGAAACGTCGAGGGCAAGCGACTGGGCATTATTCATCGCGACATCTCGCCCTCCAATATATTTATCTCTCGCCATGGAGAGGTGAAGCTCGGCGACTTTGGTATCGCTCAGCCTGGCGACCCCGATCAGGCAGGCATGGTCAGCCTTCGGGGCAAATACGGATATATGTCCCCAGAGCAGGTCAGCGGGCGTCCCGTCGATCAACAGGCGGATATCTTTGCCGTGGGTACCGTGCTCGCAGAACTCTTGATGGTGCGCCGGCTCTTCTTGGCGGACAGCGATATCGAAATCCTGCTCAAGGTGCGCGACGCACGCATTGATCGCCTCGAGCGCTATGGCCAACGCATCCCTGCAGAGCTGAAGCAGATTCTTGACGCTGCGCTCGCTCGTGATCCGGCGATGCGTTATCAGAGCGCCGCCGCCTTTCGGGATGTCTTGCAGCGCTATCTCTTCGATTCGCGTCGTCTGGTGCGGAGCGGCGATGTGCGCTCCTTCCTCGAGCGCATTGGTGAGGGGCCACGGCGCCAGATGGAAACTGGGCCGCCACAGCCAGCTGTGCGTGCCAATCGCACCGCCGCAGATGTGGGGCGTAAGCGACGTATTCGGCTGCAGCCACCGCCAACTCCCAAGCCCTTGCCGGTGGTGCAAACCAGTGAAGAGGGGCGAATCGCCACTGAAGACGCTTTGGCCGCTTTGGCGGAGACAAGCCGAACCGCATCGGTCTCTGGGGGGCGGGAGTTTTCTGTGCCGCCCTCAATAACGGATCCTGGAGCTTCCCAGCCTGGAGCTTCCCAGGCAGGAGCTTCCCAGCCTGGAGCTTCCCAGCCTGGAGCTTCCCAGGCAGGTGCCCTTGCTGCTGCTGCTGCTGCTGAGCTTGGCGCTGTGGCGGAAGGGCGCATGACCCCCATCGTCGGAATTCCGGGTCTTCCACCGCCAGATGTTCGTGGCAAGCTCGGCGATGCGGGGGAGCCATCGGTGGTTCAGCTGCTCTTTCATCTCGCCGCGGACGAGGAGACTGGTCTCTTGCTGCTTGAACGGGAAGGGGAGGTCAAAGAGATCTTCCTGGTGGATGGCGATCCGCGCACCGTAGCCTCTAATCGTGGTGACGAGCTTTTTGGGCAATATCTCGTGAGAAAGAAGGTCCTGACCAACGGTGAGCTCTCCATGGCGCTGGCGATGTTGTCCCACTTCGATGGGAGGTTGGGGGACACACTGGTTGCGTTGAAGCTCCTCAAGCCCGTCAACGTGATTCGTCATTTGACCCATCAGGTGCGCCAGAAGTTGCTCGAGGTGTTCGCTTGGGACCACGGCAACTACTTCTACTATCGTGGTCGGCGCAGCGCGAGTGAATCGGCCCCCCTTGGCCTCGACGCCTTTGAGTTGCTCGGCGCTGGAGTTTCACAGATGAGTCTCAAGGTGATCGAAGATCGCCTCACGGGTTTTGTTGGACGCTGTCTGCGGCCAGTGGTTCCAGCCCCAGTGCCACCCGAGATCTTCCGCCTTGGTCGGCTCCCGCGCCAGGTCTACGAGAAGTTCACGGGCAACCAAGAGTTGGCGACCCTCCTCGCGTTCTTCGACGACGACGAGGCGCACGCCGCGTTCTTGCGCATGACCTTCTTGTTGATGGAGACCGGGCTGCTGGTCACCGACTAATCCAGGTCGGCAGGAATAATGAACCGTTCCGAACCCGCCCCAGAAGCTGATTTCTCTGCCGCCGTTTTTCGTTTCTTTTGGTTCCGCCTCTTATATGTCGCAACACTCTGGCGCCGCGGAGGCGGCGCCAAATGACACAGAGTGTCTTGGCTAGAGAAGCCGGCTCAATGTTTTTGAGACAGAGCACTAGTCCAGCGGCTTGACTGGGTTGCGGATCCGGTCTCCGTCAGAGCAGAACCTTTGGTCCAGGTTGAGAAAGCGGCAGACGAGGTTACGCGCTAGCGCCGCCACGTGGCCGTCCGAATCCCAGTGGCGCTCCACCTCCTCGGCAAAGGCCCGGCACTCGGTCCACAGCCCATAACGCTCTGATTCTTCATTGTGATGCGGCTTCATATTCCCCCCTGGCCAAAAGCTCTCCTTTCATTGTTGCAGCCAGGGCTAACCACGGAAAGCGTTGGTACTCTTTGTGTGTGAAAATACGTTAGTTTCTCCGCGCAGAGCGTAGAAACTAGTGTTTTGGCCCACAGTTATGGAGTGGAGAATGCCGGCCTCAGCGCAGCAGTACCGCGTAACCTGCGTGATCGAGGTCGAGGCGTACGCGCTTCGCCGTGTAGCGCTTCCCCGAAATCACGTCCACCCACGTCGCCGCCAGGGGCAACTCAACCTCCACGCCCTTGTGTGCGCCAGCACCGAAGTTGAGCACCACCACCGCTCGGTCGTCGTCCCTGCGTGCCGCGTCTGTGCCACGAGAAAACGCCAGCAGATGACGTTTCTCATCGCTGAAGATTAGCCGAAGATCGTTGCTGCGTAGCTCTGGCCGTGTGCTCCGCAGCCTTAGCATCTTGCGGTAGTGGGCCAGGGTGGCAGAGTGAGCCTTCTTCTCATCGATGGGATCGTAGGCCCAGATCAGAGCATCCGCTGCGCCGTGCTCCTGACCGGAGAAGAGCATGATCGCCCCCGGTAGCATGGCGAGCAACGTCGCGCCCAGCCGTGACTTCGCGGTGGAACCTCCCTCGAGCCAGTCCGGCTTTTTTCCGTCGCCGTCCACGTCGAAGAAGTGATCGCCGCCGTGCTGGAAGCGCACCCGTGGGCGGGCAATACGGGCCAGGTCGTGGGATTCGATGTAGCGCACCACTTTTGGAGGTTTTCGCGCATCGAGCCCTTCGATGTGTTTGGCGCCACGAGGAGGGTAGGCGCTACCGAGTAGGTTCTCCACCAGCTTGGCTTGGGTGCTCACCATACGCTTGCTGAAGCCATCCCAATTGCTGAAGATCTCGCGCAGGAGCAGGGGGGCCTCCCATTGAAAAAAGAAATCCCACACGCCATCAAAGTCAGCCTTGGTGAGTAGGTCCAGCCGTGGATTTTCAGAGATGAGGATTGCTTCGGGTTTGAAGCGTCTCACTTCGGCGACGACCGCTTTCCAATGCGGCGTTGAGACCTTATCTGTCCAGTCGAAGCGGATGCCATCGACGCCTAGATCCACCAACAAGCGTTTCAGACCGCCCAGCAGAAAGGCGCGTGTTCGAGCGTCCTTCATGGACAGCTCGAGGAGCCCCCAGGGGTTTTTCGGTTTGGTTTCGCGCCACGAAGGGAAGAGATCGGTGAGCAGGCCATTGGCCTCCCCGCCATAGCCGTGCTCGAGGGATACATCTACGAAGATAGCGATGCCGCGCGCATGTGCTGTGTCCACCAGCGCTGTGAAGTCAGCTGCGCTGCCGAAGTCTCCGTTAAGGGCGTACCAGCTGATGGCTTGGTAGCCCCAAGGAGGGCGCTTCATCGCCCCCGTCTTCTTATCGCGGCGCCACCCTTGGGCGAAGATCGGCATCAGCTCGATGGCGTTGACGCCGAGCTTCTGGAAGTAGCCGCTCTCAATGCGAGCCTTGAGGTGTGTGAAGACCTTGCCCAAGAGCGGGCCTCCCTTGCCAGGCACCGAGGTCTGGTCGGCGTAGGGTGTTTGGGGGACCACCATCGGTCGGCGTAGGGTGTTTGGGGGACCACCATCTCTCGCAGGCTTAGCTCATAGAGCACGAGGTCGCCAAAACGTGGGATCTTTTTCAGGGCGCGTGGCCGGGGTGGAGGCGAGGAGTGCACGCTCCAGCGCCGATGAGAGGCGTCGAGCTGCCAAGCGAGGGGATCGCTGACCGTGCGCCATGAGCCATCGCGGTGCTGGACCCGGAACTGGTAGCGGAACGTTGACGTCGTGCTCGTCGGCAACGACAGGTAGGCCTCCCAATGCCCTGGTCGCGTTTGGTGCATGGTGACGGGGTGTGGCCCCATATCGCCAACAATCTCCACTTTCGTTACGGCTTCTGGGTCCGCGTCGAGCATGAAGAGGTGCTGCCTTGCTTCTACGAGTTTTGTGGGACCCGTGCAGGATCGGTTGGGCGGACAGGCTGCGAGCAGGCTCAGTGCCGCGGCCATGGAAAGCGTCAGAAGGGGGCTGTTCATGGGGGAAGGGTTGCCGTGGCGGAGGGCTGCCGTCAAGGCACATGCTT
>JAFCZD010000094.1 GCA_019314525.1 Deltaproteobacteria bacterium | reverse complement strand
TACCTGAGTCTTTTTCTCAAGACCCACCGCCAGGAATACTATCGACGACTCGCCGCGGTGCGCACCGACGGCGACTGGGAGGGCTGGCTCTCGTACTTTCTCGAAGGCGTCGCGCTTGTGGCCGAGGAGGCTGTCGCCACCGCGCGTCGGCTGCATGAAATCGTCGCACAAAGCCGTGCACGACTCATGGCCCGTGAAGACGCCACGGTGATGAGTATTCGACTCTTTGACCTTCTGCCCAATCACCCCATCGTGACGGTGAACCGCGCCGTCGAATTACTCGACTGCTCACGTCCAGCCGCCGCCAAGGCGCTGCGCGTGCTCGAGGCCGCCGAGGTAGTTCACGCGCTCGACGAGCGCAAGAAGAACCGGGCGGTGGTGTTCAAGGAGTACCTGGACCACCTCCGCGAAGGGACAGAGCTGTCGGCATGAGCGACGATGATATCCACGATCTCGTGAAGCGTATCTCGCCCGTGTTGAATCAGCTCCGTGAGCTGCAATCTAGAGCCGAACGGGCAGGCATCTTCATCGCCGATCGCGAGCTGCTGTGCTGCAGCGGGTGTGGACTCACCGAGGATGTCCTCGCGGACGGTAGGTTGATCACATACAAAGGTGAGCCGCCGGGAGGGGACACCGGGCTGCGCTTCGAGGACCTCGGCGACGAGGTGCGTTTTCGCTGTCCATCGTGTGGCGCTGTCGTGAGGTCCGAGGACGAAGGCGTGTAGATCGCACTGTGTATGTTGTTTGCGCCGCCGCGAACAGGCCAAAGCCCGCGTCGCCGTCGAGACCGACAAGAAGCTGGTGGACCTGCGCTCCACCGCCATCGCGCTCTCCAGGGACGACGAGCTGCGAATCATCGACAGCTATCTGGCTGGCTTCGAAGGCGCCTTGGCCGAAGGCCGGGTGCGCTTCGACAACCCCACCGACTTCAACGCCATGGTGCGGCTCAAGGAGTTCATCCAGGGAGGTGCCGATTCACGGCAGGAGATCCACGCGGCCCTGTCCCTCGAGGACATCCAGACCCGGCATCGCCGGATGATGAAAACGATGGAGACTTCCTCCACGGCCGAGCGAGGCGACCTCGACGACTGCACGCTGGCCGTACCGATTTCCGGTTTACAACCGGGCGGTTTCAACCCCCCGACGATCGGCTCCGCGCCCGTCGCCAAAAAAGTCACCGATGAACCCGCAGGTGCCCACCGCGCGAACCGCCGCTTTCCTCTTTCTGCCGCGCACAGGCGCGGTAGCGAGGTCAGTAGTTGCTGCGCCACCGGCGATGCCTGGGACGGGGGGGGGAAGTGCGAATTTCGGAGCCGACCCCCGACGCCGATTGTGTTCCTGCCGGTCATTCCGAATGCAGCAGTTTTGGGAAAGTGAGCGGGGGTGTGAGCAGGAAGTGACCGGTGACTTTGGCCGGGTGACCCGCGCCGAGGTGGTGACTTTCGTTCTGCAAGTAGCTTTTTCGCCTTCAGCAAGGCAGATCGCGTACCGATCTGACCAGGTCCTCGTCGCTGGGATGGGCGTAGATGCTGGTGGTCAGAATCGACTTGTGCCGGGCAAAGCGCTGGGTCAGGCGGATGTCCTTGGTCCGGCGGTAGAGGTTGGAGCAGGCCGTGTGCCTCAGGCTGTGAAACGAGAGCCGGCGCTCGAAGCCGGCGCGCTCCTGCCAAACGTGAAACAGGTGCCGAAGCTGGCGCGTCGAGAGTCGCTTGCCCAGGCGGCTGATGAGGAGCGGGGCGTCGGGCCCCAGGCTCTGTCCCTCGCGCCGCTTCCAGACCCGCAGCTTGTCGAGCTTGGCCCGAACCCCGTCGGGCAGGACCACCCCCTGGATGGCGGGGGCCTCGCTGCTTCGCTTGAAGACGGTCAGCTCGATCCGGCGGCGGGACTTGCCGTCCGGGCCGAAAACATCGCCGGCATTGAGGGCAAGGATCTCGTGCTCCCGGAGCCCGGTCCCCAGCGCCAGGCTGAAGATGACGTGGTCGCGAAAGCCGTCCCGGTGTTCGCCGCTGGTCTTGAGCAGCAGGCGTTGTTCGAGCTCGGTCAGCGTCCTGGGTGGGCGGGCAATGGCATCGGCGTAGTTCATCGTGGCACCTCCTTGCGGTCGTTTGACACGCTCACATGGAGGCATACCAACTCGCTTTCTTGTCGAACCGCTCGCGCTTCCGTTGGGTCACCAAGAGCCGCCAGGTGGGCTACAGCTTTGTGGCCGCGATCGAGGCCCTGGCCCGCTGTCATCTGCGCGACGGCTACACCTCGGTCTTCGTCTCCTTCAACCAGGACGACGCCAAGGAGAAGGTGCTGGTGGCCCGGCAGGTCTTCGACGAGATGCCGGCGGCCTACCAGAAGCGGCTGATCGTCGACTCCAAGACCGAGCTGGTGTTCGAGTCCAACGGCTCAGGGCGGCGGGTCTCCCGGATCATCTCGGTGCCGTCCAAACCACCGCGCGGCAAGAAGGGCGACGTGCTCCTGGACGAGATCGCTCACTACGCCAACGACCGCGAGGTCTATTCGGGCTCGACGGCGCTCATCCTCCGGTCCCACGGCCAGCTCACCGGTTGCTCTACCCCGCTCGGCCGACGCGGCATCTTCTGGGAGATCGCCAACGAGGAGCTGCGGAAGTATCCCCATCACAGTCGCCAGGAGGTGCAGTGGTGGCTGTGCCGATTCTTCTGCCGCGACGTGAAGGCCGCCGCCGTCGAGGCACCGCATCTGTCCACCGAGGAGCAGGTGGCCCGCTTCGGCCAGCAGGGGATCATCGAGCAGTTCGAGTCGCTGCCGCTCGAGGACTTCGAGCAGGAGTTCTGCTGCCGCTTCGTGGACGAGAGCTACAGCTTCTACAGCTTTGAGTTGATCCTCCCGTGCACCAGCGATGGCCTGCGCCTCTGCGACGACTTCACCGACGTGCCCCATTCCGAGGGACGCATCGTCGCCGGTTTCGACGTGGGCCGCACCCGGGACCGTTCCGAGCTGGCGGTGTTCGAAGACCAAGGCGGGCGGCACACCTGCCGGCTCCTGCGATCCTACGACCAGGTGCCGTTCTCCGAGCAGCCCGTGGCCAGGCTGTCCATCGACAAGAGCGGCATCGGCATGAACCTCGCCGAGAACCTCTCCCGCGACTATCCGCAAGTGGTCCCCGAGGCGTTCAGCAACGAGTCCAAGGAGCGCTGGGTCACCGATTTCAAGATCCTGCTCCAGCGCCGAGACGTTGCGCTGCCCCGCGAACGAGAGCTGGTCAGCTAGGTCCACTCCATCAAGCGCCGCGTGTTGCCATCGGGAAAGGTGGCCTTCGATGAGGAGCGCACCTCGCGCGGTCACGCCGACCGTTTTTGGGCAATCGCTCTGGCTTGTCAAAAGGAACGTGGCAATACACCAACAACCGGATCAGAAATTGGAATGCGAGTGATTGGGTAGGTAGGTTTCTAATATTAGCAACCTCGCAATATCCAAGACCAATACCACTACAATTTTTCTATTACTCGTTTGAGCTTGGTTTCTACCTCCTCGGCAATCGGCTTGATTGAAGGATTGTCGACCAATCCGAACATCATTGTCGGTTTCGGTGTTTGAACGTACACAGCACCGTCATCACCCTCGTACACATTAACGTTGCAGGGAAGAAAGACCCCAATAGGCGGTTCTGCTTCCAATGCACGATTTGCGAGAGATGGGTTGCATACCCCTAGAATCAAGTAAGGTTTTCTGTCAACATTGAGCTTCTTTTTTAAAGTTGCTTGTACATCAATCTCGGTCAGCACACCGAATCCCTCAGTGTTGAGAGCGTCTCGGATGTGCGAGGACACCTCGGCGACTGTCTTGTCATCAATAACTCTTGTGATTGCGTATTCTCTTTCGTACATGTCTGGCTCCTTTTAGAAATTTCTAAAATATTCATCCTTTCCGACAATCAGATAGTTCGACGTCTATTTCAACAGAAGCAATCCTCCCCTTTCCAAGCTTCACGGCCTTCTTTGAACAAAAAGAATGTCATTGCTAGTGCCGCCACGGGATCCGCCCACCACCAACCCAGCGTCGCATTCAACGCGATCCCGGCGAGTGTAGTCAACGAAAGCCAGAAGCACGCTGTCGTTTGGAACGAGTCCGCCTCAAGCGCCCGACTTTCCAGCGCACGAGCCGTTTTTCGCTTGGCACGCGCCAACCACCACATCACTGCCAGCGACAGGGACGTAATGATAATACCTGCAACGGTCGGATCCGGACGCTCTGCCGTGATGAGCGCTTTGGTCGCTTCGAAGGCAACGTATCCCGAAAGGAGAAACAGCGACAAACCTACAAGTTTGTGGGCCCGTTGGTCGATCCGCTCAATCTCCTCTGGATTGCACGTCTTTCGCTCGGCGCGCAGACGCCAAATGAGGACCAGGCCTGATGTCATCTCGACGAAGCTATCGATGCCAAAACCGAGCAACGCCACACTACCCGCGGCCAGTGCAATCGCCACCGACACGACACCCTCGATCACGTTCCAGCCAACCGTCAGATACTCGAGCCGGAGCCCTCGTCGGATGACCATCCTGCGTTCATCATCCGCTGTCTCTCGACACACCACATCGGTGCTGCAGCTACAGGATGGCGTTGGGTTAGGCGCGCCGGACATTCCATCTCTTCTTGTCATCAATAGACCCACGGCAGATACCTCCAGCTTCGCTTCTCGTATGTCCGGTAGCGGTCACCGTGAAGCTTGCCCAAATTGTTCTTCCTCGGCTCGAACTTGGATTTCCATTACGACAAAGAACAGCACCGCGTAAAACCCGACCGCAGCCGTCGGCCAAATGAACCACACACCCAGATTCACAACATGGAGTCCGAGATATGTTGGGTTTCGGATCAGACGAAAGATGCCATTCGTTACGAGCGGAGTCTTGTTCTCCTTGTCGATACCCAAGCGCCAGGAATCCCTCATCGTCCTCTGCGCCAGCCAACAGACGGACAGACCCAGCACGCCGAGCACGCCAACCGCGATGTCGAATGCTGGGTTATCAATTAGAGCCAAACGTGCGGTCAGCCCCATGGGAATCCGTATGAACCCATGGAGCACGACTAGGCCGCTGACGAGGACAGTGAACACGCGAACCAGGCGTGCGAAGTAGGCTTGAACTGGCGATGTCACCTTGGCAAGCACCTCGGGGTCCAACCCGGTGGTCTCGATCAACTGCCGGCGCTTGATAGCCCATAGAGCTGCGTACCCGGCAAAAAGACCTGCCACCAATACGGTTTCAAAAATCAGCCCCATGCCTTTCACCGCGCGCCGGTATTCTCAGCTGTCGCAACGTTGCTACCGCAGTCGAAGGAGGCTCCGTGGCATCCAGGATCGTGAAACGCCAGCCTGACTGTGCTGGCCTGCGATCCCACGTAGATCCTCGTGCGAAAACCGGCGCCGTACCATCCACGCCGCTTGTTGCTCTGTCGCCTCATGGGCAGGCTGGCCGTGTAGATTGTATTCTGTCCGGCATCCTCGACGACGAGATCGACGTGGCCTTCTCGATCACATGTGACATGGTTGTGCCGCAACTTGCCATAGACAACGAGCTCGCCATCGTCTTCGTCGACTCGCACATAGGTGAATTTGTGAAACGGCGACGGCGTCGCTGCAATCTGGGCACCGAGCTCGTTCGAGATGTAGGGCGTGGTCGTCGCGCAGCCCGTGCTTGCTGTCGTCACCGTAACCAATCCAATTACCAATACGTTGGTCGTGCTCATGACGCACTTCTTTCTCCGTGTGTGGCTTCCCCGGCCGTGAGGCGGGGTGGCAACCAGTGATAAAGCGAGGGCAATACGAACAGCGTCAACATTGTCGCGCTGAGCAGACCGCCGATGACGACCACCGCCAGCGGGCGCTGCACCTCCGCACCAGGTCCCACTGCGTAGACCATGGGAAGCAATCCGAGAACCGTCGTTGCGGCCGTCATGATCAGCGCTCTGAACCGCAACCGACAGGCTTCCATGACGGCTTCGCGCAGGGGTGTGCCGCTCTCGCGGAGCTGGTTGATGAAGGTCACCAGCACCGTTCCGTTCTGCACGGCCACGCCAAACAGCGCGATGAAACCAACGGTCGATGGCACGTTCAAGGTGATGCCCAACAGGAGCATCGACAGGATTCCACCAACCAGCGCAAACGGCAGATTCGCCAGTACCAGTCCGGCGGTTTTTGCCGAGCCCAGCGCCGAGATCAGCATGAAGAAAATCAACAGAACCGACAGCGGCACGACGACGCTGAGTCGCCGCATGGCCCGCTGCTGGTTCTCGAAGGTGCCGCCGTAAGCTATCCAGTATCCCGCAGGGAGCCCTCGGGTGACCTCGGATAAACGATCTTGGGTTTCTGCAACGAAGCCTCCGAGATCGCGGCCCCGTATATTCGCTTCAACGACGACCCGTCTCATGTTGTTTTCACGGCTGATCTGTGCCGGGCCCTCGACCCGCTTCACCTGTGCAACGTGTCCCAGCGGCACTCTCGCGCCAGCAGGCGTCGGCAGAAGGATTGCCTCGATCGCCCCGATGTCGTTGCGCTGCCGCAGAGGAAAACGGACCTGGACACCAAAACGCATCTGCCCGTCTATCATCGTGGTCGCCACCTTTCCTCCCACGGCGGTCTCCACGACCTCGTTGATGTTGTGCATGTTGAGCTTGTAACGAGCCATGGCCCTCCGGTCGGGGATAATGTCGAGCTGCGAGAAACCGGTTACCTGCTCCACACGTACGTCCTCTGCGCCCTCAATCCCGCCAAGAATGGCCGCGATCCGGTCCGCGTTGGTCTTCAGGATGTCGATGTCCTCGCCGAAGATCTTCACCGCCAGGTCGCTCTTTGACTCGCAATGAGATGGGCTGGCTGAAAGACATACGCACGCCGGGGATTTTCACGAGGCGCTTTTGCATTGCCGCGACCAGATCCTCCTTGCTGCGCCCTGTCGTCCACTCCGACTCCGGATGCAGCATGATAAGTACGTCGTTCTGCTCGGAACCCATCGGGTCTTCCGATATCTCGGCTCGGCCTGTCTTGGTGACGACCGTCTTCACCTCGGGGAAAGTCCGAAGCTCTTTCTCCATGAATGTCCCGGTCTCCACCGACCCCTCGAGCGAGGCATTGGGCAACCGCACAACATTGATAGCGATGGCGCCCTCCTCGAGTTTGGGTAGGAACTCGGTACCGATGAGTGGTGTCAGCGCCAGCGTTCCGATGAAAAGAGCGGCGGCAATCCCGACGGTGGTCTTTCGGTGAGACAGCACCTTGTCGAGCGCTTTGAGGTAAGCTCGCTGCAACCAAAGAAGCGCCCGCGGCTCCTTGACGGCGGCTCCCTTAGTCATAAGGAAGGACAGCATGACCGGCATAATCGTCATGGCCACGACCAGCGAGCCCAGCATGGCGAAGACCATGGTGAGCGCCAACGGCCGAAACATCCGGCCCTCCATCCCCTCCATGGTGAGCAACGGCATGAAGACCAGGACGATGATCAGGATAGAGAAGATGATGGGCCGCGCAACTTCGCGGGTCGCTTGAATGACGACGTCCAGGCGATTCTCTTGCGGTTTCTCCTTGAAGTGTCTGACGATGTTTTCCGTTACCACGATGGAGCCGTCGACCACCATGCCGATGGCGATGGCCAAGCCCCCCAGGCTCATCAAATTGGCGGTCACCTGCCCGAGGTCCATGAAAATGAAGGCGATAAGCGCGGTCAGCGGCAAGCTGCTCGCCACCGCTAACGCCGACCGAAGATTGCCGATGAGCAAGAACAGGACCAGGATGACGAAGAGTCCGCCTTGCATCAAAGCACCCGAAACGGTACCGATGACCGCCTTCACTAGGTCGGTGCGGTCGTAGAAGACATCGATGGACGCGCCCTCCGGGAGCGACCTCTCGATGGCGGGGATCGCGGCTTTGACCCGCTCGACCACCTCCTTGGAGTTCTCGCCCTTGAGCATGATGACCATTCCGGCCGCCACCTCCCCCACGCCGTCTCGGCTGACCGCACCCATCCGTGTCATCGCGCCGTCCGCGACCTCGGCGACGTCCGTCAGGTAGACCGGGGTGCCATCGTCCGCGTGCAGCACCACGTCGCGAATGTCTTGGACTGAGCCGAACAAACCAACGCTACGGATGTTCTCCTGTTCCCAGTCTTTGACGATGAAGCTGCCGCCAGCGTTCGCGTTGTTCTCGGAGAGGGCGGCGATGATATCGGGTAGAGTGAGCCTGTACTTGAGTAGCTTGTCGGGCTCCACGAGCACATGAATCTGTTTGACGAGGCCGCCAAAGCTGTTGACCTCGGTGACCCCCGGCACCATGCGCAGGCGGGGAGCGATCATCCAGTCCTGCATGGTCCGCAGCTCGCTCAAGCTGTGGCGTTCGCTCTTGATCGTGTACTGAAATATCTCGCCAAGGCCCGTGCTGATGGGTCCCATCTCGGGCTCCACGGTTGGTGGCAGCTGTTCCTTGGCAAGCTGCAGGCGCTCGAACACAAGCTGCCGGGCAAAGTAGGTGTCGACCTTGTCATCGAAGATGATCACGACCTGCGACAGGCCGGTCTTGGACAAGGAGCGCACCATCTTGACGTCAGGCAAACCGCCCATCACCCACTCGATGGGGAAGGTGATCTGTTGCTCCACATCGAGCGGACCGAGCCCTTCTGCCTCGGTGAGGATCATGACCTGTTGATTGGTCACGTCTGGAAAGGCATCGACGGGAATGCGGCCCCACGAAAGGGTGCCGAGCACGACCAAGATCAGCGCACCGATCCCTACCGTCATCCGGCGTTTAAGCACTAAACTGAGTAGATTCGACATGGTGACGCCCTCCCTAGTCCGCGCAGCCTGCGCCCATCTTCGAGCGCAGGACATCGGACTTCATGAGGAAGGCGCCGTTGGCGACGACGACCTCGCTCCCTGTGATCCCTTTGGTGATTTCTGTCAGCCCCGCAAAGGTCCGGCCTACGGCGACCGGCCGTCGCACATAGTAGTCAGCCTCGTGGTGAACGAAGACAAAGGCACGTCCCTCGTCTGCGAGCACTGACTTGCTGGGAACGGCGAGCACCTGTTGATCGCCGGAAATGAATACCTTCACCTGGGCGAACATCCCCGCGAGAAGACGTCCCTCTGGGTTGGGCACGGCGACCCGCAACTTGACCGTTCGCGACGATTCATTCATCGAAGGGCTTACGAAATCGACCGTGCCGTTGAACTCTTCGCCAGGATAAGCCTTGACCCCTACCACGGCCGCCAGCGGCTGCTTGGCTTGCTCGCGGCTGACGAGAGCGATGTCGCGATCGTAAAGGTCGGCCCAAACCCACAGTGCCGAGTTGTCCCCGACCGTAACCAAGGACGTCTCAGCGCGCGCGAGCTCCCCGGCGACGGCGTGCATGTTAAGCACCGTTCCGCCGGAGGGAGCGCGAAGAACGAGTCGCCCCTTGGAGTTTGCCTGGGTCAAGGCACGTGCCGCGGAGGCGGTCATGCCGAGTCTGGTGAGCTTGCCAAGGGCAGCGACTGTGCGGATTTGCGCGGCATCGCGCCCCTGTATGGCTGCCAGCAATTCCTTCTCAGACGAAATACCCTCCTTTCGGAGCGAATCGAGTCGGGCGTGGTTTCGCTTGGCGAGAGTGAGCATTCCCCGGGACTCCAGGTACGCTGCCTGCGCCTCACCGACTGCCACCGACTCGATCTCGACCAGGGCTTGGCCGCGCTTGACCGGGTCGCCGAGCGTGACATGGACGTTCTTGATGATGCCTTCGGCCTGCGTGCTTAGGTGGGCCACACGCCGCTCGTCAAAGCGCACCTCGCCGGTAAGCTCGAGGGGGAGCGCGACGGCCCGCATCTCTGCTCTACTCTTCTTGAGCAGCCCCCCTTCGAATAGGCTCGCGTCTGCTTTCACCACTCCCACCTCGTAACGGCACTCTGCGCACTCATGGGTCTTGATGTTGTGCTCGCAGGTAGCGGCAAACAGCTCGGAGACGGGGCGGTCCAGGTCTGATGCTTCGTTTTCTTCGTGTCCGTGGCCCTCATGGTTAAGCTCATCCTCGTGAAGCTCAGCCTTCTCGTGTTCGTGACCCTCTTGCGCAGCGTGGGTTTTCTTGGCGGCGTCCGAGTTCGTTTTGGCGCAAGCCGCGAGCGCGACGCCAAGAAGTGCGAAAGTGAACAATCTCTTGTTTCTTAAAGTCTTCATGGCAGATCCTCCCCGACAAGAACGGCGAGACGACTGCAGTCGTTCTGCGCCTGCGCGAGCGTCGCGAGGAACTGCGTTCTTGTCTCTAAAAGGGTCCGGCGTGCGTCGATCACCTCGAGGAGGGTCGCCTCGCCGAGTTCGTAGGTTCGTTCGATAGTCTGTGCGGCCGATGTGGATCGCGGCTGGATCTTGTCTCGATAACGGATCGCGAGCCTGACACCGGCTTGACAAGCGGCTTGGGCCTCGACGACGATTGATTCTATCTCGATCCGATCGACTTCGAGTTGGCTTCTTCCCGCTGCGAGTGAAGCTCCGGCTCGACGTATGTTTCCCGAGTTCCAGTTCCAAAACGGTAGGTCGACAGCCAGACCCACGCCGTAGGCCGTACGGTCCAGTTCGTGGTTCGTGAATGCCTTGATAGAAACGCCGGGAATGCGAGCACGGCGTTCGATCGAGACGGCGGCCGTGAGCGCCTGGACCCTTGCCTGAGCTGCGACGACTGCCGGGTGGCTGGAAAGCGTCTGGGATCGGGCGCGTGTTGCCGATATGGGTTGGGGGAGCTTTGCGAGATCAGCGACCGCGGTGAGCTTCTGACCCTTGCGAACACCGAGCCAAAGTCCAAGCTGGATACGGCGGGTTTTCATCGTGGATCGCGCGAGCGCTAGCTCACCGGCGACCTTCTCAGCTTCGATCTCGACCCTCGTGGCTTCGACCGGTCGGCTTTCGCCTCTCTCGACACGCCGTTTCACTGTCTTCGCGAGCGTCGCGGTTTGGCTGCTGAGCTCGGCAAGCGCAGTGACCCTTTCCTGGTTGTGGACGAGATTCCAGAAGAGGACACGCAACTGGAGCAGCACGTCACGACGCAGCGCCTTCGATTCTGCGTCGGCCACCTTGGCTTCTGCGTCTGCCGCCTCGATCTTTGCCCCGCGTTGCGCTATCCATCCGAGCGGAATTGAGAGCCCCAGTCCCCATTCGATCCGCGATGCGGAGGAATCACGTGCCTGACCATAGGCCGTGTTTGCTTCCAGCCTGGGATTGGGCACGGCTCCCGCTGCGTCGACTGCTGCTCGCGCCGCCGCAGTTTTCTGATTGCCGACAGCTATTCTGGGGTGCCCGGCGACGAGCTTGACGATGTCCTGCCAGGTAACCCTGATCTCGGTAGTGTCGTTGTTGTTCGTGGGCTGCGTTACTGCCGAACCCTTCGGCGGTTCGGCGCGCCCCGATGCGGGCAGCGCCGTAAGGGCGAGCATTATCGCCACCGCACCTGGAACACAGGCCAGAGGCGCAATTTTGCCGTTCATTTCTGATCTTCCTTTCTCCGAGAGCCGGACGCGCAATTGGGCCGGCTCGTTTCAGGTCATGGATCGATGACACCACTGCTTGGCAGTGGGTGATCCGGATCTCGCGTTTCGAGATCCTCAGACCCGCGGAGGGCGGAAGATGCGGAGAATAGAGCCGCTGGGATGATTGGTCTCTGGCGGACTGAAGCGATGAGCCGTCGATAGGTGTGGGGATTCGAGAAAAACGGCCGACGGTGAAGAGAGCGTTGTGGCATGACCTGGACAGCAAACGCATGGGCATCCACCATCGCACGGTCCCTCTTCGTCGCCGTCTGGACAGGGAATACCGTCACTGTGATTGTTCGAGGAGGAGAGGACCTCGTCCTCAGGCTCGATAGCTGCCGCCAGCGCGGGGCCGCCGATCGTCCAGGCGAATACGGCCAGCATGAACATGGAGAGGAGACGCATCTTCATCATGCGGCCTCCTCGTCGCTCAGATGACGAGTGCAATCATCCAAGAGTGCCAGAACAAAACGGTCCCCGAGAGAGTAATACACCAGCTTGCCGTCCGAACGCGACTGCACGAGGCGTTGTACCTTGAGGAGAGAAAGCTGGTGTGAGGTCGCTGACACCGAGAGCCCAAGCACCTCAGAGATCTCACAGACACATAGCTCACCTTCCGACAGAGCCCGCAAGATGCGAACGCGTGTCGGGTGTGCGATAGCCTTGAAGGCAGCGGCGATTGATGCAGCGAGGGCATCGCTTGGGACCGCTGCACGAGCCAGGCTCACCCTCTTTTCGTCCGTCGAGAACACACCACAGCGGTCAGCTTGAGCTGCTCTTGTTTTCGCTGATGTGCCTCGTCGCGTCATCGAACTCCCTCACTTGAACACTTGAACAAGTATAGGAACGAACATGTGCCGTGTCAACCCAATATGAGCATCTGTTCTCTAACCATCCGGATGCACGATGTATTCCCATCTATCGCACGTCTTGGCCAGATCCAGATCTGTCCCCAGCTCGACCCATCGTGGCTTTGCCCCAGGGAACAACTCCAGGGAGGCGACCATGAAGCACTGGTACGAGAGCAAGACGATCTGGCTGGGACTGGGCACCATCGCCACCGCTGTGATCTCGGCGGTCGCTGGCGGCGGCGGTTGGCAGGAAGCGGTGCTCACCGCCATCGGCGCGGTGAACATCTTCATCCGCACCCAGACCGACAAGCCGATCGCCAAGTGACCCTATGAGCCGGTATAGCCTGGCTCCCGGCAGCAGCGGGTTGTCCAACGCTACCAATCAGCTACTGCAGGCGCGCAGCGTCGGCTTTGATGACCTTGTCCACCACCTGGCGGACGTCGCCGAGACATCAACGACCTTGAGGATGCTTGGTCGCGCACTGGCATCCTCCTTTTCTCTTCTCGACCATGATCCTTTCCATGATTGTGGATTTTCCGTTCTCAGCGATGTCGCGCTCAACGTCGGAGACAGAGTAGCCAAAGCAGTAACAGATGAGTTCGCTCATAATATCTCCTCTTCGGGTTCGATCATGCGATCGGCTGCCCGACTCCTGCAGCGCGCAGCGTCGTCTCGTCGACACCACGCGAGGAGCAGCAGTCGGCGAGCCTGCCGTCGACGACCACCGCCGGGACTGGATTGCCAGCTGAGAGGTGCTTCCATTTCTTGTTTCGTTGGCATCGATCCTCTCGCTTCTCAAATGCGCCCAGTCTGTTGTCAGACCCCCGCCGGGTAGCTCCCCCTCCTATCTCCAGGGGTGCGCGCGAGTACCTGGGTCGTCGTCATAGGTCAAAACATTGATTAGTTGTAAACCAACGCGAGTATTCCACAACCTGAGTAAACCAAGCACCAGTGCTCTCTCCCCGCTCTCAGCCCGAGAGAGCACGATCGGGGTCCAGAAGGGCGCCAAGTCCCCCGGGTGTGATCTCTGAGGCTGCGCTGCCAGAGCCAGGAGGCGGTGGTTGGACGAGGGCGCTGCTCGCAAAACCCCGCGAATTCTGGCCCTTACAGACGAAAGCCCGCCCGATCTCTCAGGCGGGCTTCCTGTAAACCCGAACTGCGCTTCGGTTTGCGCAGAGAATGTGTGGCTCCCCAGCACGGACTTGAACCGCGGACCTAGTGGTTAACAGCCACCCGCTCTACCAATTGAGCTACTGGGGAATAACAGCTTTTTTGCAAAGAACAGTCCTACGAGCGGCAATAATTAGCCAAAGTAGGCGGTTGTTGTCAAGGAAATCTTGGCTTGAGCTAGTCTTCGTCGAAGCGTTTGTCTGCCTGGTCCGTGACTTGGCCTCGGTCGAGCCAGCCGGCTTGGCTTTCGGGAAAGGCATCAAATTTGGGAGAGTAGGGCTTGATGTCGAATAGTTGGGTGCCATCCAGGATGTCTAAGCCGCCTACAATAAGGCGTGAGCCCTGGCGGCTGAGCAGGCGGACTACGCTGAGGCCCAAGGGGTTTGGGCGGGCGGGGGCCCGGGTGGAGAAGAGGCCTCGTTCGACTGTGTCCCGGTAGGGAATTACCTTGGGTTTCCAGGGGCGGGCTCGGTCCAGATGGAAAAGGAGCCAGATGCGCTCGAAGCCTTCGAGGTCGTCTAGGGCCTCGACGTAGGGCTCGAATATTTCCACGTGACCGCGTACGCTTTCTTCGGCGAAACGGGGCTGGATGGGGGTGCCCGCTTGGTTTTTGAAGGGACTGTGAATGAGTCCGATGGGCTTGAGTTCCATGTTGCTCCCTGGTTTATACGAAGCGCTCCAAAAAGCCCTTGATGAAATCCTTGACCGCTTGTTTTCCTCGGATGATGCCGTAGTGGCCTTCGCAAAGGATGTCGGCTTCCAGCAACAAGAGCTTGTGCATGCTTGCGCGCCATTGGCTCTTGTCGGAGCCGAAGGCCGGGTGGAAGGGGCCGTGGATGTCCTGGCCGAAGAGGATACGGCCCGCGTCTTCCGTGTCCAGCCAGGCCACAATCGAGCCCGGCGTGTGGCCGGGGGTGTGCAAGAGGTGGAGGGTTCCATTTGGGAAGAAAAGATCCAGCTTTTCGCCGTCCATCCGCCGGTCCAATTGCATCGGCGTAAGCTCTCGCCCATACCAGTCGGCGGCGGTTTTTTTCGTGTCGCCGCTTTCGATGGCCTCGGCATCGTCGGCGTGGGCGACGACCTCGCAATTCGTGTCGGCCGCTATGTCCGGCGCGGCCCCGATGTGGTCCACATGGCCATGGGTCAAAAGCAGGGTGTTCAGCTTGTCCGGCTGAAGACCCGCCTCTTCCATGTTGGCGCGCAGGGTCGCCCAGCCTGGGCCCACGCCGCAGTCGATGAGCACAAGTTTGCCCAGGTCCACGGCGTAAATCAGGCAGTCGCCGGAAGCCGTCAGCGATTCGCCGCCCACCAGGTAGATGTTTTTTGAGATTTTCTCGAATGGCATGGGTATCATTCTATCACCGATGGCCTGCCTTGCAATTTACCTTGCGTATGGAGTACGAAAGATCCATTGGGGGCAAGGAGGAGCACCATGCCAGGAAAGCTGCACGGAAAACGAGCCCTCATCACCGGTGGAAGTCGGGGCATCGGCGAGGCCATCGCCATCGCGTTTGCCCGAGAAGGCGCCCGCGTCATTATCGCCTCGCGGAGGCAGGACGCCTTAGTCGATACAGCCATGCGCATCAACGAAGTTTACAAGGATTCGGTCATGGCCAAGGCCTGTCATATGGGCAAGCCGGATGAGATCAAAGCCTTGGTGGATTTTGCCTGGGAGAAGTTGGGTGGTTTGGATGTGCTGGTCAACAACGCGGCCACCAATCCCTATTTTGGTCCCATGCTGGATCTGGAGCGAGCGGCCTGGGACAAGACCATGGAGGTCAACCTCGCCGGTCCCTTTGAATTAACGCGGCAAGTGGCCAAGCGCTGGATGCAAAACGAGCAGCCGGGCGCGGTGGTCAGCGTGGCCTCTGTGCTGGGCATGCGGGCCGCGCCTTTGCAAGGGGTCTATGGCATGACCAAGGCGGCCATCATTTCGATGACCCAAACCTTGGCCGTGGAATTGGCGCCGTCCAAGATTCGGGTCAACGCCATCGCCCCGGGCTTGGTGGACACCAAGTTCGCCTCCGTGATGGTCAACACCCCGGACATCGTCAAGATATTCACCGATCACACTGCGCAGAAACGCTATGCGCAGCCGGAAGAAATCGCCGGCGCGGCCGTCTTTCTCGCCTCGGACGATTCCGCATACATCACCGGGCACACCCTGCCCGTCGATGGGGGGTATTTGATCGCCTAGATGCCGTGTCGCGAAGCGATATGGCGCTAGGCCTCGTCTTCTTGCGTGGGGTCTGCAAGCTCCGCCAGTTGTTCCTTGAATTCACTCAATCTGTCGATTTTTAGATCGAACTTGCCTTCGGCTTGCTGGAAGCTGTGGAGGTATTTTTGCAGGGCCTGGGCTTGTTCGAGTCCCTCTTCGGAGAGTTCTTCACCCAAATGTTCGAGCACAAAGGCCAGCACGGCTTCATCGTGTGCCGCCATGGCGGGTTTGAAGTTCATGATGCCGGGCACGAAAAAGGTGCTGAAGAGCCTTTGCCATAGCAAGATGCGGTCTTCTTCCAGCAGGGCCACCTTGGCGCTTTCGAAGGTTTCCGTGGCGTTCGCCCATTCTGATTTTTCAATTCTGTAGCCATAGATGCCCAGCAGCAGGCCGAGCAACACCAGGCTGCCAAGGGAAAGGCCCAGGCCGAGCCAGCCAAAGGAATCGAAGAACTGAAAAATAAGTATCGCTATGCCGACAAGCCAGACCGGGATGAAAAACAAGCGGGGTTTGAGGCCGGACATCTCCACGATGCCCCCGATGACAAAGCCCGTGGCGCCGAAAATCCAAGTTTCGGTGGAGCCCTCCATGAAATCGAAGAAGTAGTACAAGGGGGCCACGATGATGGCCGAGATGATGAGGGTAATCAGGGCTGCTGTGTTGAATATGATCATTAGATTTCCTTGAGTGCGGACAATAATTCAAATTGATCAATCGAGAAGATGGTTCGCCCCAAAGTAGGAAATTTTATGCCGTGTCGCGAAGCGACACGGTTCGGCACGAGGTTCCTGATAAGGCTCATGTCTCCTGGTGAAGCCGTAAGACCACCTCCCCAAGATTGATGGGGCTGCCGTCAAAGGCCAGGGTTTCTTCCGGCACGTAGACGTAGTCCACATTCGGTGTCGGGGTCATGCTGCCGCCGCCTTCGACGAGCAACTCGAATGCCACATAGAGCTCGCCGGAGGCGGTCAGGTTTTCAAGCTTCAGGGGCAGTTGCCCGCAATCACCAAAGTCCGGCGCGCTACTGCCGGTGTACAAGAAGGCATCGGGCATGCCCGTGGGTGGCCACTCGGCAAAGCCCACAACGTAGACCTTGGCCGGCACGGCGTCGAAGTCTTCGGGTAGTTTCAAAATGGCGCAGAGGCTGTCGGCATCAGAGCATGTCAGCTCGATGTCGCATGGGTCTTCGTTATCGTTCTGTCCTCCGCATCCAATAAGCAAGATTGCACAAAAGAGGAGGGTGAGCGTTTTCATTTTTAGTCACCTAGATGATGAAGGCCGCGGTCATGCCGACGACCGTGGCCAGGCCGAGGCCGATGCCCACGGTGCGGCCGAAGCGCAGTCCGCCTGAGTAGAATGAAATGCCCGTTTTGACCACGCTGTTGGATACCACGGCGATGGTGATCGCCACCGAGCCGACTTCCCGGAGCAGCTGGCCGGCGTTGGCTTGTTCGGAAATGGACAGGGTGATGGCGTCCACGTCAGCCAGGCCGCTCAAGGCGGCGGCGGCATACAATCCCTGGTCGCCAAAATAGGTCTTGGCCAGTTTGACCACGAAGAGAATGACGACAAAGAAGATGGCGAACTTGATGGCCGGACCCACCGAAAATGGGTTTTTTAATTTAACGCCGCTGCCGTCGCCCTGAACTTTTGAGCGGGACGCGATGAGCCACAGCACCCCGGAGACAATGGCGGCCGTGACCGCCATGCCGCCCACGGACCAAACCAGGCGCATGACCAGTTCCCGGTCTAAAAGAGCCACCACGACCAGTACCCGCACAAACATGGTGGCATTCGCGGCCAGGGTGGAAAAGGCGCAGATGGAGTTGAGTTCAGGATGCTGCTTGGCCTCAGCGGCCATGGCCGCGGTGACCGCCGTGGATGAAGTCAGCCCACCGAGGATGCCGGTGAGGCCCAGGCCTTTTTGCGCGCCCAAGATACGGGTCAGGAAATAGCCCACGAAGCTGATGCCCGAGATCAAGACAACCAGGAGGCCTACTTTGTATGGGTTGAAGGCCTCGTAGGGATCCAGCGCCCGGTTGGGCAAAAGTGGCAAGACGATAAGGATTACCACCAGGAACTTAAGCGTGTCGGTCAGCTCGACCCGGCGCATCTTGTTCACGGTCGAATAAGTAAAGCGCTTGGATGCCAGGATCACCGTCAGCACCAGGGCGATAACGCCCGCCGCATGAGGATGGTAGCGACAAAGCATGCCAAGGGCCGCGGCCCCGATGGCCGCCACCTCGGTGGTGATGCCCGTGCCGAAGTCGGTGGCCCGTCGATACATGGCGATGACCAAAAGCGCGATGCCGGCCAAGGCCACCGGCGCGATCAGGGCGAATTTTTCGCTGGCGATGGCTGCGCCAAAGCCCACCAGGCTCAAGGCCGCGAAAGTGCGCAGTCCCATGAACTCGCCCATGGCGGCTTTGGCCTTCTCCTCGGCGGAGGCATCGTCTTCGGTCGAGTACTCGCTTTGGGTTAGAGAGCGCTCCAGGCCGATCAGCAGACCGATGCCAAGAGCGTAAGCCAATTGCATGAATAGACTGTAGTCGAGTTGCATAAGCATGAGTTTTTCCCAGGAGGGCGGGCTTGTCAACGCAAGAGGACAGGAATAGTCTTTGTTTATGCGCAATGACGACCCTGCCAATGCCGACCTTGCCAATGACGACCTTTGCAGGCTTTCAGCCCGGGCCTTAGCCCAGGGCTTGCGACAAGGTGATTGGAGCAGCTTGCGGGTGGTCGAAGCCCACATTGAGCGCATTCGCCGCAGCAACCCCTCCATGCACGCCATGGTGAGGGAGCGTTTCAGCGCCGCCAGGGCTGAAGCCCGTCGGGTTGACGAGAGGCGGGTCAAGGGTGGTCGTGTTCGGCCGCCGCCTTTGGCGGGCGTGCCTTGCTCCATCAAGGAATGCTTTGCTTTGACCGGCATGCCGCAGACCGCGGGTCTGGTCGCGCGCCGGGGGTATTTGGCCACCGAGGACGCGACCGCGGTGGCGCGCCTGCGGGCGGCAGGAGCCATCCCCTTAGGGGTCACCAACACCAGCGAGTTGTGTATGTGGATGGAGTCTGACAACCAGCTTTATGGTCGCACGGGCAATCCCTATGATTCGACCCGCATCGTGGGCGGCAGCTCAGGCGGCGAGGCCGCGGTGGTCGCGGCCGGCGGCGCGGCCTTCGGTTTGGGCTCGGACATTGGGGGGTCGGTCCGCATGCCGGCTTTTTTCAATGGCATATTCGGCCACAAGCCCACCGGGGGCCTGGTGCCCAACTCGGGGCAGTTTCCCCTCGCCGAAGGTGCCGAGGCCTTGCGCTTTCTCACCACCGGCCCCCTGTGCCGCAAGGCGGAAGATCTCTGGCCCTTGATCGAGCTACTGGCCGGTCCCGATGGATTGGACGAGGGCTGTTTCACAAGCTTGCTGGGAGAGCCGGGGCAAGTAGAAATCGGGCGTCTGAAAATTTTGGACGTACAGGGCAATGGTCGGCAGAAGGTCAGTGGAGATCTCTTGTCTGCGCAAGAGCGGGTGGCGAGACACCTGGAGGGTCGAGGAGCCAAGGTGCAAAGCATGCGCTTTCCCGCTCTTCGAGATTCCTTTTATATCTGGTCCGCCATGTTGAGCGATGCCGATCCTCGACCCTACAAAACCTTGTTGGGCGAAGGTCGGTCGGTTCCTGCTTGGCCGGAATTGGGTCGTTGGCTCTTGGGGCGCTCGAACCATACGCTGCCCTCCATCGCCCTGGCTCTCTTGGAAAACCTGGCGGATCTCAGCCCCGGGCTCAAACGCAAGGCCATCGAGCAGGGGCAAGCCCTGAAAGCCGAACTGCGCGCGCTGTTCGACGAGCAAACCATCATGCTTTATCCCTCCTATACCCGCACGGCGCCGCGTCACAACGCGCCTTTGTTGACGCCCTTCGATTGGGTGTACACGGCCATTTGGAATGTCATGGAGCTGCCGGTCACCCAGGTACCCTTGGGTCTGGATGCCCGGGGTTTGCCGCTCGGTGTGCAGGTGGTGGGCGGTCCGGGACAGGATCATGTCTGCGTGGCCGTGGCGCAGGAACTCGAGCGGGCCTTCGGTGGCTGGGTGCCTCCCTTTTGAGTCCGGGGCAAGTTGATGCCGAGGACAGGGCTAGTCGAGGAAAGAAAAGCCCGAAACCACCTTTTTGAGATCCAGCCCGACGAAAAAATCGGAGGCCGACATGATGGCGAAGAAGGTTTTGTCTCGGGTGGCCAGCAGGGCATCCGCTTTGCCGGAACCGCGCCAGGCCAAGTGATCCCATTGGATGCCCGCATGCTCCAGGGTGCTGCGCGTGGGGGCGATGATGCTCAGACCCTTCATGTTGCTTTGCATGATCTGGCTGGCCAGGGTGAGGAACCAGTCGCGATCCTGGCCTGGCTCTAATGCGCAGACGCTGACCAGGAGCACGTGCTTGTTGCCTTTTTTCCAGTCCAGTACCTGACCGATGGAGCGCAACTCCGGCGGGGTCAGGTCGGTCATGCTCCATCCTTCTCCGGGTGGGGAGAAACGGTAACCGAATCGATGGTCCAGATGGGTCGAGCCCTCATTCGCTTCGGCTCGCAAGGTTCGCCCGGGCAAGCGCAGGCCGGATCTTGCTGCATCAATCGCCTTCGTGGCGGACTGCATGGCCTCGGGTATCCCCCAGAAGAGAAACTGGAAGGCATGTTGGCCATGAACCCAGCTGAGC
>JAFCZD010000483.1 GCA_019314525.1 Deltaproteobacteria bacterium | reverse complement strand
GAGCGGCGTCATCGGTTTCGTATTGAAGAGTTTCGGCGACCGGAGTTTGAGGTCAACGCTTCTGCGAGTGCAGGGCCACATCTGGTCAGCGGACACGGTCAGTTCACAGCCAAGGCCTCCTATTTTTCGGGCGGGCCGCTGCCTTATGCCGATGTCGAGTGGCATGTGACGGCGACGCCTGGACACTTTCGCCCCACCGGTCACGAGGGCTACACCTTTGTGGGGTGGCGCCCGAGCTGGTGGCGTGGACGCGGCGCGCGAGGTGGCTCCAAGCGTGGGGGAGAGGGCCAGCGTTTCAAGGCACAGCTTGATGGGCGGGGCCAGCATATGCTGCGAGTGGACTTTCATGAGATCGATCCGCCTCGTCCCATGGTGCTGCGCGGTGCGGCCACCATTCACGACGTCAATCGACGCGCCTGGACGGCCAAGACGCAGCTCTTGGTGCACCCCTCGCGCGCTTATGTGGGGCTCAAGACCAAGCGCTACTTCGTCGAGCGAGGCAAGCCCCTCGATGTTGAAGGTGTGGTGGTGGATATCGACGGTAAGGTCCTCGCAGGGCGCGCTGTGGAGGTGCAGGCGTTGCGTCTGCAGTGGGCCTACAAGGAGCGGACCTGGCAGCGAGAAGAGGTTGATGCGCAAATGTGTCGCCGCCAGATGTCGGCTAAGCCCTTCTCTTGTACCTTCAAGACAGAAAAGGGTGGCACGTATCTCCTGCGAGCCTCGGTTCAGGATGAGCAGGGTCGCAAGAACGTGACCGAGATGACACGCTGGGTTTCGGGGGGCAAGATGCCACCCAAGCGACGCATCGAGCAGGAGCGCGTCGAGCTCATCGCCCACAAAAAGGAATACAAACCTGGTGAGGTGGCGGAGATCCTGGTGCGAGCGCCTTTTGACGGTGCCGAGGGCATGCTCACGGTGCAGCGAGGAGGGATCTTGCGACACGAGCGCTTCAAGGTGCAGGGGCGGTCCCACACCTTGCGCGTGAAGCTCGGCGCCCGAGACATGCCTCGGTTGCACGTGCAGGTCGACTTGGTGGGCAAGGCAGAGCGCGTTGATGATCGGGGCCAGAAGGTGCAAGGGGCGCCCCCACGCCCCGCCTTCGCCCGTGGCTCACTCTCACTGAATGTTCCCGCACGCGAGCGCGCCCTCGAGGTCAAAGTGGCGGCGGCCGATCCGCGCGCCAGCCCCGGCGCTCAGACCTCCATCGCCGTTCATGTGAAGGACGCTGCCGGCAAGCCTGTGGCCGGAGCTGAGGTAGCTTTGGTGGTGGTGGATGAGGCGGTGTTAGCGCTCACAGGATACAGCCTCGCCGATCCTCTCTCTGCGTTTTATCCCGTGCGCTCGGGTGGCGTGTCCAACCTCGACTCCCGACGTTGGGTCGAGCTGGCAGACCCCCTGGCGTTGGCTCGGGCAGCAGGGCCAGGTCAGGCCCCCGAGGCAGAGTCCAAACGAGAAGGACGCTCACGCAATGGAGACGCGGCCAAGGGGATGCTCGGCGGAGCTCGCGCGACGCCAACACCCAGCGGAATGAAAGCGCCACGCAGTCCCAAACGTTCAAAGCAGAAGCTGTCGGCGAACAAGGACCTCCCAAACGCTGACGCGCGGGGAGAGGCCAACGCTGCGCCCATCGCCCTGCGCAAAGACTTCCGCCCCTTGGCGCTCTTTTCGCCGCGCCTGGAGACTGGCGCGGATGGGAAGGTGCAGGTCCCCTTCAAGCTCCCCGACAACCTCACTCGCTACCGTGTGATGGCGGTGGCCGTGCATGGCGCAAAGTATTACGGCAAGGGCGAGTCCAACCTCACGGCGCGCCTGCCGCTGATGATCCGCCCCTCGCCGCCGCGCTTTCTCAACTTCGGTGACAAGGCGGAGATTCCCGTGGTGCTGCACAACCAGACAGGAGATGCACTTTCAGTGCGCGTCGCCATGAGAGCGCAGTTGGTCACTCTTCGACACGGTGCGGCAGGTCGAGAGTTCACCATCCCGGCGGATGATCGCGTGGAGGTACGCTTCCCCGTGGAGGCGCGGGCCGTGGGGAGGGCTGAGTTTCAGCTTGGTGTTGCGTCGGGGCGCTTTGCAGACGCGGCGAAGTTTTCCTTTCCTGTGTGGACTCCGGCCACCACTGAGGCCTTCGCGACCTACGGCGCCGTGGACAAGGGCGCCATCGTGCAGCCGGTGAAGATGCCCAAGGGCGTGGTTCAACAATTTGGCGGGTTGGAGGTCACCACGTCGTCCACGGCTGTTTCGGCGCTTAGCGATGCGGTGCTCTATCTGGTGGCCTACCCCTACGAGTGCTCTGAGCAGCTCTCTTCCCGCATACTGGCGGTGGCCGCACTCAAAGACGTGCTCGCGGCGTTCAAGGCGCCAGGTCTGCCACCCCCTGCGAAGATCCTCGGCGCCGTCTCGCGCGATCTTCGTCGTCTTCGTCAGCTGCAGAACTCCGATGGAGGTTTCCCCTTCTGGGTGCGGGGTAAGCGCTCGTGGCCCTACCTGAGCGTGCATGTCGCCCACGCTCTGCTGCGGGCCAAAGAGAAGGGGTTCGCCGTGAACCCGACGATGCTCTCTCGTGTTATGAACCACCTGCGCCGCATCGAGAGCCATATCCCCGGCTGGTATTCCAAGGGCGCGCGCCAGGCCATCATCGCCTACAGCCTCTACGTGCGGAAGCTCGCTGGCGAGCGAGATGTCGCCAAGGCGCGCTCGCTCTTCGCCAAGCTCGTGGCGGGCAAGAGCAAAGGGCGCAAGGTGGTGAACCTCGAGGCTGTGGGGTGGATCTATCCCGTGCTTAGCCATCAGGCGGCGGCGAAAGCCGAGGTGTTGAAGATTCGTCGTCTGCTGAATAATCGGGTGACGGAGACGGCGGCGGGTGCGCATTTTGTGACGAGCTACAGTGACGGTGCGCATCTGATCCTGCACTCTAAGCGCCGGGTGGATGGCATCCTGCTCGATGGGTTGATCGAAGATCAGCCCAAAAGCGACCTGATCCTCAAGATCGTGCGTGGGCTGCTCGCCCACCGAAAACGGGGACGCTGGGGCAATACCCAGGAGAATGCGTGGGTGTTGCTTGGTCTCGATCGCTATTTTCGGCGCTACGAAAAAGCCACGCCGAACTTCGTGGCGCGCGCCTGGTTGGGTGAGCAATTCGTGGGGAAGCACGCCTTCAGGGGGCGCACCACAGAGCGGCATGAGATATCGATCCCGATGGAGCATATCGCTAAGATGGGTGGAGGAGACCTCCTGCTCGCCAAGCAGGGCAGGGGCAGGCTCTATTATCGCATTGGCATGCGCTACGCCCCGGCGGATCTCAAGCCGCCAGCTGTTGACCACGGGTTCACGGTGACACGGAGTTACGAAGCGGTGGATAAGCCAGGTGACGTGAAGCGCGACCAGGACGGCACTTGGCGCGTCAAAGCCGGAGCCCGAGTGCGGGTTCGCCTGCGCATGGTGGCCACCACGCGACGCTATCATGTGGCCTTGGTGGACCCGCTGCCAGCGGGGCTTGAGCCGATCAACAGCGCGTTACGGGGCGCTGAGGACACACCAGGTGCTCTCAACAAGCCGGGAGGGCAGGGGCTAGGCAGACGTCATCACGGTCTTCGCGGCAGCCGAGGCGGATTTCGTCGTTACAGATTCTGGCGACGTCATTGGTATGAGCATCAAAACCTGCGCGATGAGCGTGCCGAGGTCTTTTCCTCGCTGGTCTGGGGAGGGGTGCACGAATATAGTTATCTGGCGCGGGCTACCACCCCCGGCACCTTTGTCGTACCGCCCCCCAAGGCCGAGGAAATGTATCATCCCGAGACCTTCGGCCGTGGGGCGGGCGACAGACTCGTGGTGCGCTGAACAGGAGAAGACAATTGAACTTGGATAAACGCGACGATGACAAACGCGGGGAACGGCTGGTGTGGGTCGATCTTGAGATGACAGGGCTTGACCCAGAGCGTGAGCGGATCATCGAGGCCGCGGTGTTGATCACCGATGGTGACCTTGAGGTGGTGGCTGCGGGGCCAGAGTTGGTGATCCATCAGGCTGACGAGGTGCTGGACGCCATGGACGCTTGGAATACGGAGCATCACGGTGCCTCGGGGCTCACAGAGCGCGTGCGAGCGTCATCTCTTGGTGAGGCCGAGGGCGAGGCGCAGCTTCTGGCGTTCATCAAAGAGCATTGCGATGCGCGTACAGCTCCCCTCGCCGGAAATTCCATCCACCACGACCGGCGCTTTTTGAGCCGCTATATGCCGACATTCGACGAGTACCTGCACTATCGCAACGTGGACGTTTCGACGGTGAAGGAGCTGGTGCGGCGTTGGATGCCAGCGGTCTTTGCCGAGAGACCCGAGAAGAAGGGTGTTCATCGGGCGCTGGACGATATCCGCGAGTCCATTGAAGAGCTGCGTTATTACCGTAAGAGCGCCTTCCGCGCCTGATCCTCCGACTCCACGCCCACCACAGCAGCACGGCTCTCCCCAGACCATGTTAAGATCGCCGCTGTGAGAAGAAAACAGCCCTGGAGCACGACGTGACAAAGCGATCTTGGTTGGGGTACGTCCCTCTCTTGCTACTCTTTGCGTGTGGGGGAGACGAGAGCAGTGCTCCCTGCAGCAGCAACGCTGAGTGTACCCTCCCTCAACTCTGCCTCGAGGAGAGCTGCCAACACCCAGCGCTTGTTGCCGCGGGGGAGGCATGTTTGGCGCAGGAGCACTGTGAAAGTGGGCTTTGCCTGGGCGTCTCCCCGGGCGCTGAGG
>JAFCZD010000482.1 GCA_019314525.1 Deltaproteobacteria bacterium | reverse complement strand
GTCCAGCTCTTAGGATCTGAGTCGCAGATAGAGGCTTCACGCTTCGCGTTGAAACACATCGCCAAGAAAGGCCGTGTGCTGCGCACCGACTGAGTGTCCCTTTCCAGCTTCGCGCTTTGAGCGCCCGCCAGCAGATTGCTTCTTCTCCTCCTGGCAGGGGCGCTTTAAGCGCTTCTTCGCGCTTTGAGAGCTTATCTTCCCGCCAGCTTCTGCTGCAGATAGAGGTCACCCACCACCAAGCCGTTCGCGACCACCAGGTGGTTCGCCATGCCATCGCCTGGCAACGCAAAGTTGAAGACAGTTCCACCGTAGGATTTGCGCCGCAGGCTGGTGATGCCCGTCAAACTTCCCTCTGCCGTGAAGAGCTCGTCGCCCTCGTTCAACTCTGCCGCGATCTTGATGCCCATACGAGTCTTCACAGGGTGCTTACTCGTGAGGGTCAACGTGTGGCCACTCAGCGTCGAGATCGCAATCACCGGCTCCGACTCTGGCCCCGCCACCGCCCGCAAGGACGTCAACTGCCGGCCATCGGCGGTGGTGATCATCGATCCAGCGACGAGCTTTTCGATGGGCAGGGTCTGATGGGGCCCCACCTGAATCTGCGTGCCGGCGACGAAGCAGCCCATATCGCGGTTGGAAAAAGCACACCGAACGTTGGTGTGATCGGCGACGCGCACGGCCAAGGTCAGCTTCAACATCGACCCTGTGAGCCCGCCCTGCGTGGGAATATTGTTGAGCAGACCCTCGGTAAACTCTGACGCGTCGAACCAGTTGGCGAGGTCCAGCGGGAGACCCTCAACGCCGCTTTCGGGGGCTGACTCAAAGACGAGCTTCTGTCCGTCGAAGCTCGCCTTGAGGGCCAAACTGGCCATCAGCCGACTGTCTACTTCCTCCATGGCGGGCCCCAGCGGGTCTGGCATCGTCATGCCCTCAGGCCACCACTTTGGGGTGTCGTCCTCTTCCGGCGGCTTGACGTCTTCGTCCGAACAGGACCCATCCTTGTCGGAGTCAACGCAGGCGAAGAGGTTCACAAAGAAGCTGCCCTGGTCCATCAAGCGTTGGGGTACCTGCAGCTTGATCGCCTCAGAGAGCTTGTGCGTTACGTCAGGAGCTGCCTCCTGCTGCGCGTTGGTGAGTTCATCAATGCCGAGCACCACGCTGCCCAGGAGCGTCCCGTCTGCAGCTTCCACGGCGAAGGTGTAAAGAGCGTCTCCACGCAGAGCGTCGGGGTTAGCCACGTCAGGGTCTGCATCAGCCACGTCGGCTTGGGGGAAGACGTTTAGATTCTCCCAGAAACCGGCCTGGCCATTGTCGAGGTCGCCCACGTGACAACGAGACTCGGTGTTGATGTCGAGCTGCTCAATCTGCTCGAATGGAGTGGACTCCACGCTGCCTGCAGGTTGCGGATCTCGGGACTCATCCGGCGATTCAAGGTCGGCGGACTCCCCTGGTACACCATACTCGTCACCCGTGCTTCGCCGCGAGAGTTGTTCAAAGCTGGTGTTCTCGGGGTTTTCGCCATGAATGGACGCTGCACCACCTGCAATCACCCCCTCTCCACACCCCGCCGCAAAAAGGGCCACCATACCGAGCACCAACGAGAATTTTTCCCTTGCCATCATCTGCTCTCCTCCAGTGTTTTCGAGGTGAGCTATAGCCAGAGTCGTGCCAACGTCAGACCCTTGAGATCATTGAGGTTGCTTATGCTTGGACTGGCACAAAAGTTCCACCGCAAAAGGTCATGATCACGCAGAGTTATCGGGGCCTGCTCGAAGGTGGCCTGGACGCACTGGTGTTCGCCCACCCCACCCGTCCGGCCACATCTGCACGCTGCTCGACTTCATGCTATGCATGCCCAGGCTGCGGCCCCTGAGGCCATGGGAGTGAGAATCATGATGCGTTCGTTTGGCTATGGAGTGATCACCCTCTTCTTCTTCCTTGGTGTTGCATGCTCGGATGACACGACGACTACCGACGCCCAGGTAGCTGACGCCGCGCCACCTTCTGATGGGGCGAGCGACACCTCCAGCGATGGTGGGCCCGAGCAAGACGCTCCCTCCACAGACACTGGTACAGACGTCACTGAGACCGACACCACGGCGGGCGCGCGTCAGCTCTGCCTCGAGATCTGCTCGGGCACGGGGAGGAGCACCTGCATGCCCTCTTCTTCTTGCATCGATGGCCGCTGCGTCTATCAGGCAAAGACCTACGCTTGCGTGGTAGACCGCGATTGTGTGCCCGTGGCCAGCATGTGGCTGGGATCTGACGCCTGCGCCAGCTCCGAAGACTGCTCGCTCATCGAGGCTTGCATCGACGTGAATGGTGGGGGGCTCTGCGTGCTCAAGCCAACAGAGGTCAACCCCACACGTTGCAGTAACTTCATCGGCGGCAAAGACATCACCTGGCCCAGCATTGAGGGGCCCGACGTCATTGTCTGTGGGCGAGACAACTACCTCTGCAATAGCGACAAAGTATGTGAGAAGGGCTGCGATGCCGATGACGACTGTAGCGGCAACACACCCTCATGCAACTTGCCGACGAACCGCTGCGTTTGCACCGCGAACAGTTGTACCTCTAGTTCCAAGGGACGTTCCTGCCTGGCCTCCGGCAGCTGCGGCTGCTCAGATGACACCCATTGCCCCGACAGCGGCTTCGACAAATGCTATGGCGACCAATGTGGGTGTGCTGATAGCGCGAGCTGTGCAGCAATGCTCCCCGACTTCTATACGGTCTGCGAAGTTCCCCCCACGCCTTAATCGGCGCTCTAGCCAAGCTCTACACCGTGCGTGTGCGAGCGTGCAGCTCCTCTTTGGTGAGCAAATTCGATGTCTGCGTCTCGGGGTCGAAGACGATCAAGACCTCGCCACGATGAAGTTGGCGCACAACCGCCCTCTTCTTGTCGTCCAGCGAGCGCTCCGTAGCGCCGTAATCTGTGCCATCACGGGTGACGAACTCCTCGATCAAATTGTCGAGGGCCTCAGGGCTCAACGCCTCGAGGGGTATCTGCACAAAGTTCATTCCGGCCACTCCTGCCCAACGCTCAGTACTTGCCTTCGCGCAGCCGCGCGTCGGGTACCTTGGCATCGTAACCATAGCCGGCCGCAACCCAGAAGCCTTTCATCGGTTCGTCCGTGAGCTCGATGCGCGTGACGTATTTCGCGCTCTTGTAGGCGTAGAGTCGTGGCACCACCAAACGCAGGGGGAAGCCGTGGGTGAAGGGCAGCGTACTCCCGCCAACACCATACGAGAGCAGCGTCTTTGGCTCGAGAGCCACCTCCATGGGCAGCGACTCGTTGTACTTCTCGTCAAAGGTAAAAAATGACACATGCGTCGCCGCAGAGGTTGGCTCGACCTCTGCGAAGAGGTCCGAGAGGTGGAGGCCGTTCCAGGGCACATCGTAGACGGACCAGCCCTCGACGCAGTGAAAGTCCACCAGCATGTCTCGACGCTGGAGCTGCAAGAGGTCTGCGAAAGTGAATGTGCGAGGCGTCTTCACCATGCCACCCACGGAGAGGCTCCAGTTGGCGAGGATCTTACTCAGGTCATGGACATCCACTGTACGTATGGGCCAGCCCTCGAAGATGGGCAGGTCGCCACCCCCAGGACCGAAGGGAAACGCGGCGTCTCCCGCATCACCCACTGGACTTGTGTCGCCTGCTGGACCCGCATCGATGAGAGGCGAGCTGTCGGGATGGGTGGCAGGTGGCCCCTGGCAAGCGGCCAGCAGATCGGCCCCCAAGGCCAGCACGCAGCCTCGGCCGAGCCAGTGCAAAAGATCGCGTCGCGAGGTGTCGGTCATAAGAGCTAATACGTCGCTGGGCGGCAAAGAGCTACGGGCATAGATGTGCTCCGTCACGAGTTCGTTCGCCATTTCGCCGACGGCGAGCGATAATTCCAATCACAAAGTACAGGAGCACCCATGCGACGTCTGATGTTTATCCCCACGCTTCTCTTCGTCTTTAGCTCCTGCAACGACAACCCCTTGCCAGCACGTGACAGCGCCCTCCAAGACCTTGGCGCCAACGTTGATACAGCACCCGCCACGCCAGACGCTACGCCAGAGACCTCCACACCCACCCCCGATACCTCCCCCGCTCCGAGCAACTACACAGATGACGGAGCAAAATTCCTCGACAGCTGCCGAACCATGAATCACCGCTGCCGACCCGGAGGCGACCCCAACTGTGGCGCCTGCCAATTTCGTATCGGCTACGACGCCAACCGATGCACGAAGGACGCGCCCTGCGACAACGTCTTCCTGCTATGGGCTGCCATGGGCTGCCATGGCGAGAGCGTCGGGGATCAATTCGAGGCCATCGTCACTATGCACCCCCCATGGGTGGTGGTCTGCGCGCAGCCCCTCTACCCTGGCGAGATGCTGCCGGCCTCTCTTGGTGCGCCTGAGCGTGAGAACGCGCTGGTGGAGCGGCTCTTCACCATCCTCCGTCCAACAGGGCGGCTGGGAATATGGAGTGGCAAAAACCTGCTGATGGGTGGCTGTAGCCAAGGCGCCAGCCGCTACCCCAGCGTCGCAGCGCGCTACGCCGACGACGCTCAATGGATGGGCAGCGAAAAGACCGCCGCATGCCTCAGCGATGGAGTGGTAAGCGTCGTCGATCAAGCCCGCTTCACGGCCGAAAAGAGCACGGCCACCAACAGCTGCACCCAGAGGCACGACCGGGTGGTGCAAGCCTACACCAACCCCACGCCCCTTCCTGGGCATGCCTGCAGTGATAGCCCCGGGG
>JAFCZD010000481.1 GCA_019314525.1 Deltaproteobacteria bacterium | reverse complement strand
CGATGGGCCTTGAGCAAGTCAAGGAGGGTGGCGTGCCCCTCGGCCCACGGCTTCTGCTTGAGGTCCCGGTGGGTCTGGGCGGCCAGCCCGGCGTCGATGAGCTCATAGAAGCTCCGCTCCTGAACGGAGCGGCAGGCAGCTTTGAGGCAGAATCGGTCCTTGAGGGCTGCAAGCTCGGCGTGCTCGGGGATCTGGTTGCTGGCCGCAAAGAGCACCTTCAGCCGCACAGGGTGTGGCACACCATCCTGATAGAACTTTCGCTCGTTGATGATCGTCAGCAGGCTGTTGAGGATCGCCGAGTTCGATTGGAAGATCTCGTCGAGGAAGACGAGCTGCGCTGTGGGCAGCTTGCCCTCAGCCCGACGGATATAGCGCCCATCACGCAGCTCGTTGATGTCGATAGGGCCGATCACCTCCGAGGGCTCCGTGAAGCGCGTGAGCATATACTCGAAGTAGTCGTCCTCGGAAATCTGCAGCGCGTCTTTGAACTTGAGCACCAAGTCCGATTTGGCAGTGCCAGGCGGGCCCACCAGCAGCAGGGGCTCCTGAGCTACAGCACAGATGGTCATCAAATCGATCAGGGGCTGCTTATCGACGAAGTAGCGGCCGAGGGCGAGACGAAAGCGATTGATCCGCTCGCGAAGCTCTTGTGCCTCCGCTGCTAGCTCTTCATAGGTCAGCGCATCCAGGTTCGTCTCTTTGGGGCGCTGGGCGCGGCTCTTGCTCATCTGTGCACCTTCACGATCTGTCCACCTTCACTATTTGATCGAGGTGTATCCGGCGACGCACCCCATATTCGTCTTCGTCAAGGAGCTGTCGACCCCGCTCGTCGATGAGCAGCGCCTCGCTGGCCAACCCCAAGACCAGCGCCTCCATGAATTGAATCACCGAGAGGCAGAAATGGCTGTTGGTGTTGAAGCTATCGCTGACGCTGCTCAAACGCTTGGCCAGTGTACGAATCCCACCCACCGCGGTGGAGAGCGGCAGGTGGCTGCTGGCCTCCACGAGGGCGCGTGTGAAGCGCATCTGATCCGCAGGTGCCAGTCGTGCCTTGTCTGCGGCCTTCTGCCCACCCACCAGCAACGCCTCGCCGCGCCGGTTCTCTCCCAGATCAGCCAAACCCGCGGCGAGCTCCATGCGCACCAGCAGCGCGGTGACCTCATCCCCCTGGGCCAAGCGCTCGACCTCACCCAAGAGCGTGGGGGAAAGTTCTGTGAGCCCGGCACGACGCAAGCTGTGCAGCATGCGCCCCAACGCCCCAACCATGAGCTCTAGGTGTTTGACGCCGGGTAACCGCAGCAGCTTGAGCAAGCCCGCGGTGATAGTGCGCGCGAGCTCCTCGCGGCGAAATAGCCCCGAGACCATCAGCGCCTCCTCGAGGATCTCGAAGCGTGATGTTGGCGCCATGTCGTCGACGCCACCGACGATCTGCTGCAGAAGTGGCACCACCTGCCCTTCCTGAAGATGGGGGAAAAAGTCCATCGCTCCATCGAAAATGCGCGCACGCTCCACAGGCTCAGAGGCGCAGGCGTGGTGCATCAGCGCGGCTATCGCTGTGGCGATGGCCTCGGGATCGGTGAGCTCGCGCAGGGGCCCAAACTCGGCCCCCCGGGGGTCCACCTCGTTGCGCTGAAAACCCACGACGGGATCGAGGCGCTCCTGAGGCTCGAGGATCGAGGATGCTTGCCGCAGGCGATCAACCTTATAACGAGAGAAGCGAGGGAGCCCATTGAGGCGAGCATTGATAGCTGGAGGGAGAGCGCTGAGAGAGGAGAGCCCCTCGAGGGCCTGCTCCACGCGAGCGCAGAAGGCATCACAGAGGAAGCCGTGGATCTCGTCCTCGAGGTCCAACACGCCCCGGGCAGCTCCCATCAAGTCTGTGGCGCGTTCGCCCTCCCCAAGACGAGCGAAGCCAAACGCGAAGACGAGCTGCACATAGGCGCGGGTCTGAGGCTCGGGAGCTTCCACTGCGGTGCGTGTGCGCTTCGTTCGAGTGTAGGTCGTAAAGAGCCCCTCGAGCTCGGCGACGAGGGTCTCACCAGCCAGGCGCCCCTGCTCACCAGCGCCACGCCGTAAGAAGCTCGGGACGTCTTGTTGCAAAGACAGGCCGCGGCGCAGCCGAAGGAGCACGCGATCACGGGCGCGGGCTAGCAGCAGCTGATCCCCCCCGCTCAGTCGCGCCAACGCGAGCTGCGCCAGCCAAAGGCTGCGAACATCGAGCCGAGCGCCGTGCTCATGAATCCAGCGGGACGCGCGCTGCAAGAGCTCAGGCGCGATCTGAAGCTCCGCGCAGGTGTCCGCGGCATGAAGCCAAGCGGCGACGCCCCTGACCTGACCTGGATTGGGAGATGTCAGGCTCAGAAGATCCACCGCCGCTGAATCAGCCAGCAGCTCTTCGCTCTCGGCCCATGCGTGGGCCAACGCCTCCGCCGCCTGCCCCTCACTCTGCCAAAGCGCGCGTGTCCAGCAGAGCCCGGCGTCACGCTCCCGCGAGAGGCGCGCGTTGAGCTGCGCCATCTGCACCCAGAGAGGGCTGCGCTCTTCTTCTTCTGCGCTCACGTCCAAGTTAACCCAGCGCTCCTCGAGCTGAGCGAGCTCCGTCCCTGCTTCGCTGAGCTTGAGGGTCGCCACCGGGGCAAAGGAGAGCCCCTTGGTCGTCATGGCGGAGAGCACGAGCTTCTGCGGTGGCTCAGCTTCTTCTGCGGTAGCTTCCCGCTCTGAGGGCCTTTGACGCTCTTGCTTCTTCTCGTCGCTCCGGGGCGCATCCTCCTGCGCGGGCTTTTCGCTCCACTCCAGCCCCGTGGAGATGAAGGGAGCGAGATCAAAGGTCGCTGAGCGGACCCAAGAGCTGAGCTGCGCGACGCCCCCTTCGATGACGTAGTCAACCCAGGACGCGAGGGGCTCAAACGCCGCTGCGGCGACACGCTCGACGCGATACTCGCTTCGTCCGCCCCCCCAGCGAGTAACAAAGGTCAACTCATCGGGATCAGGCGCGAGGTCTTCGCGCAATGCACCTGGCCGAAGAGGTGGCTCGAAGACGGCGTCGTTGGGCAGGTAGAGGTTGTCCACACCCAAAAAGGGCGCGCAAGCCTCACCTGACAAATCAAGCGCAGGTGGCGGGCGACCATCCATGCGCGCGCGCAACAGGACCACCCGCTTCCCCTCGCGCTCGATGATGGCCACCATCAGCCGTGAAGCCTCGTCTTCAGGCAACTGCGTCACCAACGCGTCCACTCGCTCCAACGCCTGCTCAGAGATCACCCACAGCGTCGCCGCTTCCTCCCGCGCCCCCTCCACCAGCGCCAGATGCACCTCAATGCGCTCATCGAGAGGCTGAGCCTCCAGCGCCTGCGCCTTGGGCACCTTGACGCTCAAGAGCTGATAAATGTCCTGAAACTCCACGTCGGAGATCCAAACAAAGTGGCCATCCCCACCCAGGAGCAAGAGGCCTTGTGCGGGGGGCTCCACCTGCCCGAGCAACGCCTGCTCAAAGCCAGCCTCACAAAAGACCCGATCACCTTTGCCCTCCACAGGAAGAAAGAGCCGAGCGACGCCCTCCAGCCCTGTCCCCTCTCCCTCCAGAGCTGTGCCCTCAAGAGCGCGCGCCACGGTGTAGTAGGGTGGCGCTACAGCGCGTAAGAACCCCCCGGGCTCGCCATCACAGAGGGCCAGCTCCTGTCGATCACAACCCAGTCGCAGCAATTCACCCGCGAGGGACAATAGCGCTTCACCATCGTTCAATACAAAGAGCGCCAAACGTGTGTCGAGGGAATCCTCCCCTACCCAGCGGGGCGCGATGATCTCTGCCCAGCAGGCAACCTCACGGGTGTCCGCCGTAGCGGCCAACCCACCGCGCCGCGCGCGCACACCCACCGCGCGCAGGGCAGCGCTCACGTCACGCGAAAGCCGCGCCTGAGGCACGACCACCAGACGCCCATCGTCCTCTTGCAGGAATTGAGCACCCCGCTCGGTGACACCTGGTGGGATCAAGCGTGCCCCCAGGGCCGCACGCAAGGCCTCTGCTGAAGGAAAGACCAACGCTGGCATCAGTCGCCCAGCTCCTCTCCCAGCACCTCGAGCTTCTCCTCTTGCTGCTCGTCTACCTGTGCCACGCGTTCGCCCCCTGCGCGCTCGAGCACGATTTGCCCCAGCTCCGCCGCCTGCAGCGCCCCGCCTTCAATCAAACGCCCTACGAGGGCACGGTGGGCGTCCTCATGCTCAAGAGGCAACGCGTCTTCATCGCTCCGATAGCGGATGATCACGTCCTTCTTACCAGACTCGGGGTTCACCAAGAGTTCGATGGTTAACTCAGCCATCTACGCCTCCTTCAAAGCGGCGAGAGATTCACTGTCGAGGATCTTCTCTTTGATCAGCAGGTCACGCAGGGCTTGCAGCTCTGCGCGATGCTTTTGCAGGATCTCGCGTGCACGTGTTTGCTGCTCCTTGAGCACGCCCTCCACAGACGCCTCCATGCGAGCACGCGCCGCATCAGAGAGCACTCCTTCGGGCAAGCCCTCAGGGTAGACGCGCGAAGAGAGCAGCTCCCCTGGCGCTCCCAGGCCGAAACGCTCCACGAGGGCCTGTGCGGTGGCCGTGGCGCGCTCGAGGTCCTGTGCGGCTCCGATGGACACATCATCGAGGAGCAAAGTCATCGAGGAGCAAAGCCTCGGCCTCGCGCCCCCCAAAGAGCACGCAGATGCTGTCGAGCAAGAAACCGTGGGTGATGACATAGCGGTTGGCAGGATCAGCGTAGCTCACGAAGCCAAGCCCCCCTGCCAGGTCGCCGCGAATGGAGATGCGCTCGATGGGTGGGCTGTGGGTGCAATGCACGCTGCAGATCGCGTGGCCCGCCTCATGGGTGGCCACCACGCGCTCTTCGGCGCTCGTCAGCTGGGGCCGCTCCATATACTCCGTGAGGGCTTGCTCCACATCCTGCAGTGTTGTGGGCCCTTCGAGGCCATCCCGCAGCCGACGCCGCGCCAGCTGGCGACAGAGGGCCTGGATATGGTCCCCTGTGTAACGAGTGCCCGTGCCCTCCACGAGGTCTCCTGTGCGCTTCACCGCGTAGGCCCGAGCACGCGCGTTGAGTTGAAGTTGCAGCTTCTTCTCGTGAACCAAGAAGATCGCCTCACGGTCCACAACATCCGGATAGGGGATCTTCAGCTGAAACTCGAAGCGACCAGGCCTGAGCAAGGCAGGGTCGAGGGACTCGACGAAGTTGGTGGTGCCCACCACAAAGACCATCTCGTTGGCGCGAAAGCCGTCCATCTCCGTGAGCAGCTGGTTGACCATGGAGTGCTCAACCCCCGAGCCCTGATAGGTACCACGAGCCGTGGCGAATGAATCCAGCTCATCAAAGACGATGATGGAGGGTGCGGCACGACGGGCGCGCACGAAGATCTGACGGATGCGCTCCTCGCTCTCGCCCACCCAGCGGCTCTTCAGCTCCGGCCCGCTGATCACGATCACCGCGGCCCCGAGCTCTGAGGCCATGGCTTTGGCGAAGAGCGTCTTGCCCGTGCCAGGAGGGCCCAAGAAGATCATGCCCCGTGGCACGAGGGCCTCCACACGCCGCACAGCCTCGGCGTCCTCGAGTTGGTCTTTGCGCGCGAGGATCTCCAGGATCTCCGCTCGCAGCCGATCCTTGACGCGCTGGTAGCCTCCGATGTCACCATCGAGGTCCAGATTGGGCACGACAAGGTCAGAGGTGAGCGTCGCGCTGCGTAGCTGCTCGTAGGCGGGCGTGGGATCGAGGGGATAGTCCTCGCCGCTGATGGCCTCCAGCACGCGGCGCAGACGCACAGCGTTGACGCCCGAGACATATTTGTAGAGCTGATAAAGGTTTGGATCGCGCCCAAACTTGCGACTCTCGCGCTGGGTGATCAGCTTGGGCAAGCGATCGCGAGGCAAGCCGAGGATGCTCACACGACGAGAAAAGAGGTTCTCGATCACTTTGGGCAGGATGAAGGAAGGGTCCTTGAAACCGAGCCAGAGCAGCTGCGGGTTTTCATAGAGCAGCGGGATGACTTCCTTGGCCTCGGCGGTCAACCCTCCCGCCGACGTGGTCAAAAGATCGAGGTGTGGCAACACCACGACCTTGCGGTCCACAGCCCCGCGCACCAGATCTCGCAGCTGGTTAATCATCGTCGCCAGCGCGCCTTGAGGGCGGGGATCGTCAGGGTCGGGGCGCCCATCGAGATACACACAGCGCAGGCCTTCCCCCTTGAGCCGGTCCCGCAGGCATTTGTAGAAATAGGGGGTGAGCTCCTTGTCGCACTCCACCAGCAGCGGCAATGCACGCATCAGCGCCTCATGGCTCGCTGCCAACTCCGCCGGGTAAGCAGCCACCACTGCGTCAAAAGGGCCAAGCTCCAGCGCCAGGTCTGCCTCCTTCATATGCATATCAGACCCGCACTCGGATCAGCAACGATCCGGTCTCGGCATCCTCGCTGATCTCCTCGATCTCGCCCAGGGTGGCAGCCTTTTCTTTCAGGGCAGCGGCCACCGTGCGCGTGCAAGCGCCATCTAGTTCGTGGCGTAGGTCGCGCAAGCGCTGCTCCAGGCGACCAGAGAGCTCTTGTTGCAGCACCCGTCGCTCCCCCTCCATGCGCGCCTCTAGTTGCCTCCTCATGCCCGCTCTACGAGTCTCCGCCTTCTCGCGCGCCCCTGCCTCACTCTGTGCGACGCCCACGACCCGACCCTCTTCTTCCAGCTCGGCCTCGCCGCTGATCTTTGCTGCCAAGGTGCCCTCGAGAAGATCCACCACCAGCTCGACGCCATCTTCATCCGCGCGCTGCGCTTTCCCGCCCTCGCGAGTGAAGCCCAAACCCACAAGCTCCGCGGCCAGAAGCTCCGCCATCCTCTCAGGGCAGAGGATCGGTAGCAGCTCGAGTTCGGTCTGAACGCCGTCATCCAAGGTCACGTGTCGGCGAACACGTTCCGTCAAGGCAATGCGATAGGCGCGGCTCATGCTGGCTCCTCCTCATCTCGCGGCGCGCTGGCCACCGCCCCATCCAAGGCTCGTAACTGTTGAATGATCGTGTGCATGTGATCTTGCTCATCCCCAAGCTGCTCACGCAAGCGCAGAAGGAGCTGGGCGCGCTCGTAGTCATCATCGAAAAAGCGCACAGCACGCGCCTCGTCGAAGAGCGCCACGACTTGGGCGAGTTCTTCCAAAAATGCGCCAGCCTCTCGTGCAGCCTCCGTGCGGGTGGAAAGCAGCGCGGCGTCACCCTCAAGCCCTGCCGTCCAGCGACGAGCAGGTGGTCTTTCACGCAGGAGCGCCGAAGCGGCCTCCAAGAGAAACACGAGCAGATCGGCACGACCGGCCTCCCGCGCAGCTTGCACCATGGCGTGCATAGACTGGCGCTGAAACGCGCCGAGCCGGATCATCGTGGTCGACGTTGTAATTCGAGCCTTGGCGCGCTCCATCTGCACCCAGCGACGGGCGAGGGCTGGCTGCAACCCCTCCAGCACCGTTGCACCATCGCCGCTGAAGAAGGGACGCAAGTCAGGGACACCATGCTGGGGCTGCTGATTGAGCACAATCTGATCCAGACACGCTATCCAGCCCAAGCCCGTCACAGACGCCAACGCACCTGCACGTGCTTCGAAGCCCGCCTCACCCAGCAGCTCGCAAGCGAGAAAGCAGAGCACCTCGTCTCCCCATCCATTGGGGGAAAAATCCGCAGGAAGGGTGCTGCCCGCCGCGCTCTCTCGCAACCAGCGGAGCAAACGCATGCTGGCAGCGCTAAAATGAAGCGCCGGGGCTTGCCGTCGCTCCCAGAGGCGCCCCCATCGTGGGGCACCGCCATAGTCATCAAGGTGCTCCACTCGTCGCCATCCACCACGCCGCAGAAGCGCGCGCACCACACCTTTGGCCAGGGTCTCTTGCAGGAGCTGAGCGGCGCTCTCACCCATCGCCGCTGGCAATTCGCAACTCTGCGCCAGCAGCGGTGACACCATCTCAGCGCTGATCTCCCCCACGAGGGCTCGCGCCAGCATCAGGAGGTCGTACTCACTGGCAGCCACACGAACGGGCACGGGAAGGTTCAACGGCTCCCTCTTGCGCGATCTTTGACCCCAAGGGAAGCGGCAGCCCTCGGCCAACCGTTAATGCACAGGGCCCCTGCCTCCATTCGAATTTCCAGCTCATTCGGGGCGGCGAAGCGGGGGTCATCGCGCTGATAGCGGTCACTGAGAACGTGCAAGACCTGATTGCTCGAACCGATCCAGCGCTCTCGTTCCTGCGTCAACGCGGCGACATAGGGGCCATCGACGAGAAGATCCGTGTGCGCAAGCAGCTGCGCCAAGGCCGGCTCAGTTTGGGCGCGCGTCTCCAAGCCCGCGCGGGTATAGCCAGAAAAGAGCATCACGCTCAAGCCTCGAGATTTGACGCCCCCAGCCAGGGCAGCACACGCCGAAGCCTGGGCGGTAGGTTCCCCCCCCAGCAGGCTGATGCCCTCCAAGCCATGCACGGCGCAAATCTCGTGTACCAACTCCCGCACCTGTCGACGCCGACCTCCGGAAAAAGACAACATCTCAGGGTTGCAGCATCCTTCGCAGTGCAGGGGGCAGCCCTGTAGCCATAGAGCAGCCCGGCGGCCAGGGCCCTCGGCCTGGGTGTCGAGGATCACCTCGGCGAGTTGCACAGTCTGCTGGCGGGCGCTCATCGAAGAGTAACTCTACAAACACCCTCCCCCTTGAACAAGGGCCAGATATGTAGGTCAATGAGGTTGACTGTAGGCACATGTGTGATACTGTGCAGTTGTTCAGCTGCTCACTCGTTCAGGCAAGGAGACCACTCATGAACCATACCCGCCGCCGAAACCGCACTGAAATCATTGAAATCGCCAAT
>JAFCZD010000480.1 GCA_019314525.1 Deltaproteobacteria bacterium | reverse complement strand
AGCCAGTAGGGGTAGGTGCTGAGGGCGACGGTGTCGGAGTGCACGAGCAGGTCGCCGGTGACGTCGAGCACTTCTTGGTGGGTCTTGTCAAAGGCGACGGCTTGCACTGTGATCATGATTGGCAGCGTCGGGTGGCGCTCCTTCAAGGTGCCATAGACCGACTCGGCCAGCGTCAGAAACTCGGCAAGTTCAGGGTCTCCTCGTTTGAGGCCTCCGTTGACCTCGATGGCGTAGGCGAAATAGTCGGGTTGAAAGAACTCGATCAGCCGCAGGCAGTAGTGGGTGTAGGCGCTGATCACGTCTTGGTCTGCGAGGGTCTTGCTTTGCCATGTTCCGGGCAGCGGCTGCCGGGCGTCTTCGTTCCAGTAGCCCGCGATGGTCTTTCGGTCTTGGCTCATGGGCGACGCCGTGAGCAAGATTTGGTGGCCTTTAGGGGTCAGGCCTCGTCGGCCTTCAAGGTCGGCGAGCACCCTCGGCGGAAAATCTGAGCCAGCGAGCATCTCGGGCCAGGGCACGCCCTCGTCGAGGTGGTGAACGATCATATCGCTGTTGTCTTCAATGCCCTGATAGACGAAGTCGATGGCCTCCTGGCTGATATCGTGAACCTGGGGCGTGAAGCCCAAGAAGAAGCTCCGCGTCTGGGTGACGAGCACGTCGCTTCGTGCTTCGAGGGTGGCATCTTCAAGAGGCGCTGCGTCAGGGTTGTTGGAGTCAGAACCACAGCCAGCCCAGGTGATGATGCTCAAGAGCATCATGAGGGCACGTGGGAGGGGAGAGATAGTTGTCATGGGCGCTGCTCCGCTGTAGAGCCAAAGCATAGCCAATGATCAGCAGCCAAGAGGGACTTTCGTCACAAACCAGGTGACTAACGTGGCGGCTCTTCGAAGCCTGGCCCTTCGCCAGCCTGGATGCGCTCCCATACCCGGGCGTAGAGGATATGCGGGGGCCATAGCTCGTAGAAATAACGGAACGGTCGCTCCTTGCCGCTGCCATCGTCGTTGAGCAGTGACAGGTGACCGTCCTTCCAGCTCTCGAAGGGTTTGGGCTGCGCTTTGGTGATCCAGGCGCTGGGAATGAAGAGTGAGCGCCCAGCCTTGGCGCGCTTGGCCTCAATCACTAGCTTCTTTTCCACCAGCTCCTTGCCTGCGGTGCCAAGCTGCTTTTTGTTCCAGCCGTTGAAGCGGCAGACCATGGCGTCTGTGGGGTTGAAGAGCGTGGCCAGTTGCAGGTAGAGCGCCGCGGCGTCTTTGCTGAGTTTATGGAGCTTCATCACCCCCGAGATCGCCTGCGGGGCCGAGTGCCGTGGGTCTGCCTCGTAGGCGTCCTTGTCGACGGGGCTGCTTTGGGAGCGGGCGATGAAGGCGTCTACGTGCTCTGAAAAAATGAAGCGTACCTCGGCGATCTTTGGCGTGGTGTCCGGAAGGCCATCCAAGAGCGCGTGCCCGTTGAGGATGGCCTCGGTGGTGGCGTAGATGCAGGTCGTGCGACCGTTGTCGGTGGTGCAGACTCCGCTATCGCCGACGGGCCCTTGCTCTGTCTTGTGGGGTTCCATGGTGATGTCTGGCTTGCCGGAGAAGCGCTCCCGTAGGCTCTTCAGCGGCTCCTCCGTGTGGTCACCCCAATAGTCCATCACCGGCACCATATAGTGCGGGTGCCTCATCCACTCGCGCACCCGCTCCCAGGCTTGAGCGATGCCGCCAAAGAAGGGGTCGCCCACTTTTGTCTGAAAGAAGCCATAGAGTAGGGTCTTCACATAGGGGTCGGGGTGGTCGGCGCCAGGGCCGAGGACCTTGTAGTAGCAACCCTTGAAAAAGCGCTGTTGATCCTTGCCAGGGTTCACGTCTCCATGGGCGACATCGCGGAAGACCGAGAGCAGCTCGTCAGGGGAGACCGCGTACTGAATCTCTGAGAGCACGCTCTCATCGGCGATAACCCGCTGCTTGGGGTTATTCGCGAGGAAATGCGCTGCGATGCGCTCTGCGAGCTTCTCCGCGTCCCACAGGTCTTCGAGGGGGCCGCCCTCGAAGATAGCGGCGGCGAAGCGAATACGCGGCATGTCCCGGTCCCAATTATTGCCGGTCCAGAAGCGTCGACCTGCCCAATCGAATTCTCGGGTCTTGACCCATCCGTAGGTGTCGCTCTGCCACTCTGCGGTGGCGTAGAGCGTCGCCTCGGTGAGCGTGAGGCCCGTCTTCTCCGCGAAGAGCAGGATGGCTTGCTTGAGGGGGATCGCGCCACGTTCTTCAAAGAGCGCCCAAAGCTCGGCGACCTGTTCCTTCGAGCCCCAACCCGAGCCAAGAATATTGTCTTTTTCGTCGATGTGCTCGAAGCCGCCGCTGCGAGCGTGCTCGAGCAGGACGAGGTTCTCTCTCGCCTTGGAGCAAAAATAGTCGTTGCCGTCCTTGCTCGAAAGCTCAGGGTTTCCATACTCGACCGTGCGGTCCCATGTGTCAAAGGGCACAGGGCCCAGGCGGTAGCGCTGCGCGACCTCCGGGCCAGAGAAACCCAGCTTGGCCAGATATTCGAGGAGCTGCCGCAATACTGGTCGGTCGTCCTTCTTTACCTTGGGGAGGAGCATGCGATAGGCCACAGCGGCGCCATTACCGATGAGTCCTTCCCAAAAACCAGCACCCGGTGCAGTGCGCAGGTGGCCCTCTTGGGCGTCGCCGCGCCCGAAGAACCCGGCGACCTCCTTGGCCTCAGAAAATATGGTGTTGTCTTCCCTCTTCAAGGTCACCAGGCCCGCCAGCCCCATGGCGAGCTCTTTGTGGCCGCTCTTTCGTTTGGGCAGGCGATAGCCCGTATCGGAGCTTCCCGCCTCTGCGCCCTCGCGCAGCTCTTTGGGCAGCTTGTCGAGGAGCTTTTCGAGTCGCTTCTGCTGCCCGGTCACGGCGCCGAGCACGCCCGCGATGGCTTTTTTTAATTTGGGGTGAGAGACCTCGGGGAGGTGTTTTTCGATGGCGGCGATCACCTCAGGGGCGGGCTCGAAATCGCGATGTTTCTCGGCCGTAAAAGGCCCCGCATTCGCCGCCGTGATCAGCGCCTCTGCCTGCTTCGCGTCGAAGGCACGCATAGCTTTGGAGCCTTCGACGTCGCGTGGCGCGAAGCGCACCATCATCGGCAGCTGATGAAAGAAGGCGCCGCCCGCGCGAAAGCCCAGGTAGTCGTCCGAGCCCATGGTCCCTTGGGCGTCGCGCAGGTGGAAGTCGCGAGAGTGTGATGCCAGGCTCCTTGGCTCGTCAGAGCCAGGGAAGCTCAGAAGCGCCCGCGGCGTGTTATCCCCTGCGTAGCTGAAGCTGCGTCCAGCGGTGTCTGTGCCGTAGGTCTGGGCCTGACCGATCTCCGTCTTGGTGGTCCAGCGCAAACCGACGAGCCCGTCTTTGATCTGCACAGGAGAGCCTGCGGCCGGTTCGGGGCTGGGCAAGACCCATCCGTTCGCGAAGGCATGCTCCTCGCTGGGCTCGACGAAGGGTGGGCGCTCCTGCTCACCGAGGGTGTTGGTCTCTGGGTCATAGCGACGAAAGATCTGATCGTCCTCGCTCTGGATCCAGATGCGTTCGCCATCCGAGGAGGTGGCGCCACGCGAAGCTCGCGTGCGTGTGTCGCCGGGCGAGAGCGGCGCTCCCTCGTAGAGCACGCGACCATCGCCGATCACCACCGCGTCGCGCCCGTGGCCCTCCCATTTGCTGAGCTTTTTGGGGTTGCTCACCCAATACGCGACCATATCGCTATACCAATGGTGAAAGCTCAAGAGCAGATCGCCCTGGGTGTAGAGGGCCTGGTAGATATCTTTTCCCTTGGGCGTTTGGATGTCGTGTTCGAGCAGCACCTCTTCGCCAGGGCCCATAACCACAGCCTTGGTCGCGCTGTAGAGCACGACATAGGGGAAGGGCGTGATGAGCTGCACGCCACCTTGGGGGAAGTGTTTGTCTAGCACCGCCTCGAGGGCGGGCCAGCCAAACTCGTCGAGGACGCCAATGTTCAAGGTGGTAGCCAGGGCTTTGCCAAAGGAGAGCGTCCAGAGGCGCGCGGCGCTCTGCGGGAAGACCTCCCACATCTCTTTGGGCACGTAGGCCAGTTTCTTGAGCACCTCGAAGGTGCCTGGCAAGCCCAAACGAGTGTTCGAGCGGTCGAGCAGGGTTTCGAGCCAGGCGCTGATCATGTCCGTGAGGCCGGGGCGCCCTTCCAGCAGGGGGGCGAAGCCTTTGGCCCAGTAGGCGTCGGAGTGCAGAGCGTCGATGAAGCGCTCCCGCAGCACGGGGTGTTTGGAGATGAAGAGCGGATCGATAGCCGCATTGCGCGCCCACCAGATAAGCCGCGATAGCTTCTCTTCCCCGAGCTCCAGGGGGATATCCTGGGCGAGGCAGGTCTCGACGACATCGATGTTCATGCCCGCCCAGCGCCCGGCGTGGGCCTTGAGCTCTACGCCTTCCTCCTGGAGCCGCCCCTTGGCGCGGATTAGCAGGGCAACAGTGCCCGCGCTGTTGGTGTGGATCTCGTTGCTCGCGCGAATCTCTTGGGCGAGGAGTTGGTGAAACCACTCGGCGGTGCCCAACGCTGTGCGGGCCTCTTGTGGGGCGTCGTCGTGATAGAGCGCCGCGAGCACACCCCAATGCTCAAGCAGCAGCAGCCAGCCCTTGGTTTCGATGGAGGGGAAGAGGTCAAGCAGCTTGCGGCGGATCGCCAGGTCATCCTTGCAGAGCTTGGTGAGGGCGCTCTTGGCGCCCTTCCAGAAGCCAAGGCCCGT
>JAFCZD010000479.1 GCA_019314525.1 Deltaproteobacteria bacterium | reverse complement strand
TCCGTATTTGATTTGCGCCTGGCAGCATTGCCAAATGTACCGGGGGGTTGGGCACGAACATCCACGCACGACCGACGCTGTGCATGCCACCCGTGGGTTGGTGTTGGCCCAACCCGATGGCGGCTTGGTGGACGCCGTTTACCACGCCAACAGCGGTGGCCACACCGAGAACAACGAGAACGTCTGGCCAGGCAGCCCGGATCCTGTTCTGCGGGGGAGGCTCGATGGTGAAGGGCGCATGATGGCCGCCTTCCGTGGGGGCATTAATGAAGACAATATTCATCGCTGGCTGAAGACGCGGCCCGACAGCTGGAGCGCTCGGAGCGGCGTCAACCGCGACAAGCTGCGATGGACCGTGCGTCGGTCGGCGGCGACGATCTCCCTCAAGTTGAGGCACCTGCGTCTTGGGCGTGTGACCTCCATTCGCGTGCTCTCTCGTGGCCGCTCCGGGCGGGCGAGCCTGATCGAGCTGAAAGGCAGCCGGGGCAAGGGGCGCATTCGGGGCGAGCTGAGTATACGCCGCGCTCTGGGGAACCTACGCTCCTCGATGTTTGTCGTGCGGCCCATCCAGGGCGCCAGTGGACAGGTGACCTCCTTCGAGTTCATGGGGGGGGGCTGGCCATGGAGTAGGGATGTGTCAGTCGGGGGCCATTGGCATGGCCAAAGGCGGCAAGTCTTTTCGCAAGATCCTCGGCCACTACTATTCGGGCAGCAAGGTTCGTCTCGTCTACTGAGTGCTTGGTCACGGTGTCCAAATATCGGATGATGGCTAGCCCGGTTGGCACCGACAAAGAACTATAATCTCGTTATTCCAGATGGTTGCCGCGAGCGCGTAGGTGGCTCCATCTTTGCACTTCACCAGCCCATGCGTGTGATTATCCTCATGACCTGCGCCACGCTTGCCTGGCCGATCGCGGCCAACGCTGGTGTTCCGTCTGCACCCCTCACGGCCCTGCGCGCTCACAAGATCATGTCTCGTTTTGTGAAGGGCAAAAGACATCTCTCCAAAAAAGGACGGGTCAAACACCTTCAGATCAAGCGCACCCTCGAAGGCATCGAGGTGGTGGCATCGTCTGGCGGATCTGGCGCTCGTCGGGCGTTCTTCTTCTTGCAGATGGGCTCGTCAGCGTTGCCGCGGCTCAACCAGCTGGTATCTGTGCGAAAGAGTTACGGGGTCACCAACCATCAGGCCACCATCGATTATGCCTTTAGGAAGGACGGCGCACGCGTGCGGGAGGAGGTCGCCCTCGCCGTGAGCAAAAAGAACCTCCTGGCGGTCTTCGGCGAGCGCCTCGGACGTGGTGCTGGCACCGTGCGCTATGAACGCAAGTCTGGGCGCACCTGGATCGATACGGTGACAATCCAAGGCACACGTTCCAGCACCGTGCGTCAGCTACAGCCCCATCTGGATTCGGCATCCGCTGTGCGCTCTATGCAGGAGGCGCTGGCGGGCAGCCGGGGCGATCCCCTGGGCAAGATCTGGGTCGGTCTCTAGCGGCTTTTCCCATCGGCTCTGTCCGCTTGGGGATCGTTGCGGGCTGGTGGCGCAGGGGTGCTGAGCTTCGCTTTGATCTCCTTTTTCAACTGCTCGCGTAGCTTTTTGACAGCCTTTGCATCCTTCAGATTCTCCGCCATTTGCTTGCGCGCCTGCAGGATCGTGTCGGTGGTATCTTGCGCAGACTTTCCGCGCTCTTGGGAGACGCTGAAGTCTCTATCCGAGAGGGGAGGGTTCGCCTCGAACGCGCGGATATCCACGGTCATCAACGGATCTTTGCCATCGCCAAGGATATACCTGCGGGGCAAGGCGTCATGGCTCGAGATCCAAAGCTCGATGTGGGAGGTATGGCGGATGAGATTCGCGAGCAGACCCACCATGCCCTTTTTGACGAATTTGGCGTTTGACGCTTGCACCAAGCCCCCCATGACCATCTCGTCGGCAAAATGATCGCTGAGTAGTTTGTCCACGTCCAGCTTGCCGCGAAGTACGAAATAGCTATCCGATGCCAGCTTCCGCCGCTGCACCTTGGCCGCGAAGCGATAGCGCGCGAGAAACTCTTCGATGGTTCCCACCAGATCTTTGCCCTCACTGAGGCCGTGGCCACGGAAGTTGAAGCCAATGTTGAAAGGAGAGCTCCTCTTTCCCAGGCGCTCGAGGTCCACGACTGTCACCTGCTCGGGCGAAGCGCCTAGCGTCGACTTTTTGTCAGGAAGCATCCGTGTGAAGGTCCAGGCCTTCTTCTTGTCGAAGATGACCTGGGTGCGCATCAGGCGCGACTTCTTCTTCAGCTCCACTTCCATCTTCATGCGATCTGGCAGAGCGACAGCGAGCGAGACATCAAACTTCATCTCGAATTCGCGGGGGTCCTTCGGCGGCGAGCGCTTCTCCATCTTATGGAGCATCTTGCCCATGGCCATCACGCTATGCAGCTTTGCCCGATAGCTCTTGATGGCAGCGAGACGCTTGTGAAGCCCCTGCAGCACGACGCTCGCCGTTGGCTCCACCGAGGGCGCCACGGGTTGGCTCTTCTGCACCTTTGGACAGCCAGAGGGCAAAATGAACAGCATCGCCCAGACCGGCATCGCCCAGACCGGCATCGTCCAGACCAGCATCATGTGTCTTTTTCGAGCCACAACATCACCTCCAAGGCGGCGCGATCATCTTACGCCCAAGATAAGGTAGAAAGTGTGGGTAGCCAAGAGCCCTGCGGCTGTAGCCCAGCACAAGAGCCGCCATGCCGACTCAGCCCATCTGAGCGATGAGCTGGTTGAGGCGAGATGTCAACGCGCGGTCAGCCGACGACAGGACAGCCTCTCGTACGCCGCGCAATGCCTGCTTGCGCAGCCTGAGAGGGAGGCTGTTGATGAAATCAGCGAGCGAGTACGCTCCCTCTTCATCCTTGATCAGCGCCTCGAGTTCCGCGATACGACGTGGGGCCTGCTCCCATTCGGTGTGAAGGGATTCATGTTTCCGTTGCGCCCACCTCAAGAATGCCTGCCCCAGATCTCCGTCATCATCCCAGTGTGTGTAGAAGAAGACACCCTCGTATAGCTGGTAGCAAAGGGCGACGTCATCCTCGCAGATCATCGACACTGGAGCAGGTGTCTTCTTGAGCAGCTGGAGATGAAGTCTGAGCTGTCGAACCACCTCTATTTGATCGAGAGACCTCATGGCCTGCAGCAGTAGCTCAAGAGCCGAGATGGAGTTTGGGTTCAAGGTCATGGCGCGTCCAAAAGAGATCATCGCCAATCCATACTCACCGCAGTGGGAGCACGTGCGGCAGACCTCAGCCCAGTGATCCACCTCCACCATCTCCGGTCCTGGATTGAGAAGCTCCTCGACGTCGTTCTGCCGAAGCGCCCCCATCTTGGTCAACGACTGGATGATGGGAACGAAGGGGCGCAGATCGAAATTGCATTTCCCACCGTGCAGCAGCTCCTTGCGATTCTTGCAGACGATCTTCAGCCTGGGGAGCTCCCCAGTGGCACCTTCGGGAAGATACACATACCCCTTTTTGTGCTTCCGCAGCATTAGCTTGTTTGCCTCCGCCTTGGTCTCCTCGATGCTAGCCCACGTTTCCGTGCGTAGTTGGCCCCATGTGCCGATTCTGCCGTATCGCAGGCTACAGACGTCTCGAACCCAGGTTAGCTCCCAGAACTTCTGGGACTTGCCCTCGTGCAGCTCGAAGTAGCGAACCTTGGCCTCGTTCATTGATGCACTCTCCATCGTCCACATGCTCCTTCTCACTGGGCGGTTGAGCCACAATAGTGGTCAACCTTCTACTCTATCGTCATGGGCTTTGTGAGTGAATGCAATCTTAGTCAAGCTGTCGCCCTTCGGGGCGACGTTGGCGCGCTATGGGTTCGCCCGCTCTTTCGCTCGCGAGTGCTCAGGGCGATCCCTCGCATCCGCCATCGTTGATGTCAGACGTCGCGGTCGCCCTTGCACAAGGCTCGGGCGATGCGCTCGAGCATAGGACGAAGCTCGCGACACCCACCTCCATGCCGTGGCGTCAGATAGAGCGCTAGCCTGTGTTCACGCGTCTCCAGGCTCGCGCGGCTCGCGGCAAAATCCACCTCCGCCAGCGCGTCGCAGAGCAATCGCACCTTCGGCGCAGGAGCTCCATCTACGAGGTAGTGCTTCAATGGGTGGCCCTTGACCCTTTGCAGAGCGCGATTTGGCTCAAGGCGCCAGAGCAGGCGCGCAGAGAGAGAGGATGGACGAATAAACGTATGAGGCAAGGAGGCGCCTTCGCAAAAGACCGTGCCCACCAGGTAGGTCGGGTTACCGTGGGAAAGCCCCGCGCCCGAGCCCGCCGAGCGGTGGTAGTCGAAAGAAGAGAGGATTGCTGGGCCTTCTTGCCACGACTCCAGCTCGGAGACGAAGTGGAAGGTGATGGCGTCGCGCAAAAGGAAGCGAAACCCGCTCAGGGGTGCGAGCAACGCGTCACGCTCATCATTTGCAAGCATTGAGGACAAAGTGGCTATGGGCTCCCTATACGGCGACTCGTCTACTGAACTCCCTCCGCCCGCAGCTGCGTCAACACCTCTTCGAGCTGCTCTTTCAGCCGTGGGTTCGTGGTCTTTGCGAGCGCCTGTTCTGCAGCAAGCTTCGCCTGCACGTTATCCCCAAGCTGCAGCTCAGCTTTGGCGAGGGTGAGCCCTACCTCTCCAATCCAGGTCGTAGGGAGCGCTCCTTCGAATAACTTATCGCAGCCCTGCTTGGCTTCTTTGGCTCGGCCCCGGAAAAGGT
>JAFCZD010000478.1 GCA_019314525.1 Deltaproteobacteria bacterium | reverse complement strand
CCTTCCGCGACCAAGCGTTGTAGCCGCGCATCCGCCTGGGATGAGAGCTTTTCGCCCTTGAGTTCACCATCGGCTTCACGCAGGGCGGTGACGATATCTCGATGTTCTTCAGGCATCGAAGCCCTCCCATCCCTCGCGTTGCAGCCGCTTGCGCGCCTTATGCAGCAGCTTGGACACGTACCCCTCGGAGAGCGAAAGCGCGCCGGCGATCTCGCGCTGGGAGAGGTCGTCGATGGTGCACATACAGAACGCCACGCGCTGCTGCGCTGGCAACGCCGCGATGGCCGCCAGGGCGGCCTCGAGGTCTTGTCGCACCCGAACGCGCCGCTCGGGGGTGTCATGGTTGCCCTCGCTCACCTCACCCATCAGCCGCAGACGCACTTTGCCCCAAATCGACCCCTCGCGTTTGAGGCGCGTCATGCAGGTGTTCATCGTGACGCGGTAGACCCAGCCGCCGAGTTGCTGACGATCGGCGAGCTGGTCGAGCTGTTCGAGCAGCGCGACGAAGACGTCGTGGGTCGCATCTTCGGCCCAACAACGGTTGCCCCCCGAGAGCCGTAGGCAAAGGTGAAAGACCTGGTCGCGGTGCTCTTGGTAGAGCAGCCTCGCGGCCGAGTTCCTCTCCTTTCTGGCGCCGTCGTCTTGCACTGCGGCTATTTGAGCACTTGCCAAGATCATCGGCTAGCTCTTCGTTGTAAGTTGCACGCTCAGAAGTGCACGCTGGCGTAGGCGTCTACGCTGATGCCATGGACGAGGTTGCGAAAGCGTTGATCTTGGTCGTCCCGTGGTTCCCCGAGGGCCAGGCCGCGGTAGAGCACGCGCCCCCCGAAGGACAGATGCTTCGTTACCCATATATCGAGGCCACCACCCAGGGTGAAGGTCGCGCCCACCGAAAAGCCGCTGGGCGTGTTGACGTCTCGGTCGTCGAGGGCGATGGAGCCCGAGAGCAAGAGGCCGCCGCCGAGCTGCAGATAGGGCTCCATGGGGCTGGAGGTGGGCTGGTAGATCTTGATATCAGCGGTGACGGTCATCAGATAGATGCTTTGGTTCTCCGAGGGCAGCATGTCCACCAAAGCCTCGTCGTGCAGGGCGAAGGTCCAGTTGCCCTCGAGGGCCACGCGAGGCCCGAGGCGGGAACCGGCGAAGAGCCCAATGCCCCCGCCAAAGCGTCCGAGGTAACGGTCTGCTTCGAAGGCAGATTGGGCCACAGCGCCGATGCCCATCAGCTGGCCGCCGATGTAGATATGAGGGGCGTGACGCTCGCATGGCTGGCCCTGCAGCGTCGGCAACTCCACAACGATGGGTTCACGCTCAGGCGCCGGCTGGGCTGCTGCTGTGGCCGCCATCAGGATGGAGAGTATGGGCGTCGCCCATGGGTAGAGAGTCATCGTCGCCTCCAAGTCGAAGTCAAGAGCCGCAAGAGCTGCGTTGGGTGCAGGTCGACTACTTCACCGATGACACTCTTCGAACTTTCCTCTTTTTTGCGAAAATTCTAGGTCGACCTGCTGACTAATAGAGCCGAAAGGCCAAAGTCGCGCCGAACTCGAGCCGGAGCCACGATCGGCGCCATAGGCGCTCCCCCGAGAGGTCGTGGGTTCTGTCGGTGGTCGCGAGACCCGGCGAGGCGAAGAGTCCGAGGGTGAGGCGGCGATGGACGCGCCAGCTGACCTCCACCACAAGGTTGCCCACTAAATCCCAGCGAATGCCCGAGTCATTCGTGGCTCCTTCCAGGGCATAGATGTGCTGGAGCACGCCGCCGAAGACGCCTGGCTCAACGGTGAGGGTTTGCGTGAGGGGAAAGCGCCATGACAGACCGCCGAGACCGGCGATCTCGTAGACCTTCAGGGTGTCGATCTGCGAGGGAGAAAACGTTAACACGCCATGCAGGCCGAGACCGCGGGTGACGCCCACCCGGCCGTGGGCGCGCAGCATTAAGTCCACGCCCCCTGGTCGATAAAGGGCCATCGCCCCAAAACCGAACTCGAGTTGCCAGGGCGCTTCTGTCTGCGACGATGGTGGCTGCGCGGGCGTCGATGGTCTTGTTATGGGGGCGCTCGAAGGTCGCGTCGCGACCCGCGTGGAGGTTGGTCGATGAATAGGAGCGCTCGTGGGTTGGGATGCGGGCGGCAGCGTGCGCTCTGCTTCGCGCACCAAGGCCACCGCTCGATGAATCGCCTCGAGGTGAAAATTCTCGAGGCGCCCCTTGCCCCGCTCAACGCGACGCATTCTTTGGCTGCCACCCCCCTCGCTCTCCAAGAGCAACGTCGTGCCCGCCACGGTGAAGCGGAGGATGACCCGCGGTGCTCGCTGGAGGCCGACGACGGCATATCCTGCTTCTGCCAGACGGAGAGCGAGGGCTCGCTGCAGGCGCAACAGGCCGAGGGTGTGGTAGGCGCCGCGTTCAACGCGGCGCGCGTCCATTGCCACGCTCAAAGCGTCGCCGGCGTGGGCTAGACTCCCCCCTAAAAGACAAGGGAGCCCTAGCAAGAAGAGAGCCCTGCAGACCATGATGGGGCCCTATAGCATATTCGCCGCGTTGTGAGTACGTGACAGGGTAGCCGCGGACCTCGAAGAAAAAAAAGAGGAAAGTCTTCCTTGAGTCGATGGTGAATGGGAGCATAGGAGACCCCATGAAAACACTCTTCGTATCGATCCTCTTCGCCCCGATCCTCTTCGCCCCATGCCTCGTCGGCTGCATGGAGTCCATTGAGCACGTTGGCCTCGATGGCGCGGCCACCAGCGACGCCACTATCTTTGACGCTCTCGCTGAAGGCACCTCGGGCGACGCGTTGGCAGCCGGTGACGCGAGCGGCGCGACGCTTGCGATCTACATCAAAGGTGATGGGGAAAGTCGCACCTTCGATGACGGCAGCGTCGGGCAAACGCCCAAATCCTACACCATGGGTCTGGGCCGCTTCGACATCATGATGGCGGCTGACGATCCCTCACCTGTGACGGTCTTTGACCACGGCGCCTCACCGGTAGACGTTGATATGCTCGGTGAAACGTTGGGAGGGCGCGGGAGGCTCGCGGACTTGCCCCCAGGCTCTTATACGCATGGCCGCGTCCTGCTCACCAAGGCCACCGTCAAGATCGCAGCGCTGGTGCACGCTGCTGGTGTTGCGGTGCCGGGCGACCTGGATATCGTCGTTGCCCTGAGCGACACCACCCTCTCCGGGCAGGCCTGGACCAAGGGGCAGGCGACCTTTTCCTTTGCGGGTGTCACGGTGCCGGGCGCCATCCCGCCCCTGCCGACTACCGGCGGCGGCTCCATCATAGAAGCGCCTGGCGAGACATGGTTGGTCTTCGCCTTCCCAGAGCCCATCGTCGTTTCGTCGGATGCGACAACAGACCACCGCGCCACCATCGTCTATGGGATCTTCGAATCCTTTCGCTGGAAAGACCTGGAAGAGGTCGGTTACCAGGCGAGGGTTTTCGACGTGGACCCCATCGCGTTCAAGTGGGAGCCGGTCTCCAACTTTGGCGCCACCGGTTACAGCATCACCCTCGACTGAAGGGGCGATACGCGCCTGATTCCCTCCGCGTAACCCATGGGACAAACCACACCAGTGCTGTGAAGAAAATGTCCGAACCTCTGCGGGCGTTTCGCTTTGGCGAGGCGATGAACGTGGCCGAGCTTGAAACACTTCTATGATGTCCACGGCATACAGGCGAAACTGCAGCGATGGTCGAAGTTGGCTTTCTAGTTGCAGCGGTGGGTGAATGAGAAGACCCCATGGGTGAATGAGAAGACCCCATCCGCCGTCGAGCGGATCCCACAGATGTCGTTGGGACGGCAAGGAGATTTCCATGAAGAACCGACTCGCACGTTATGCACTCTTGGGCATCGCCACTGGTGCGTTGCTCACCAGCTCCACCGCGTTGGCACGTACCATCGTCTGCAAAGGCAACCAGCAGCTGCGCATCGCCAACAAGACCCTCACCCGCGTCATCGCGAGCGGCAACTGTGGGCTGACGCTTACAAACTGCACGATCCAATCGCCAAAGATCGCCATTCGCGCGTCCAATAACGCCACCGTGAGGTTGCGCGGTTGTGAGGTCTCGGGCACGCGCTTCGCCATTCGCGCCAGCCAGAACGCCACCGTCAAGGTGACCCGCAGCACGGTGAGAGGCGCCATGCGCAAGACTGAAAACGCCGACATCACCCGCTCGAAGTCGCGCTTCTTCAAGCACGCGGCGGTGATCACGCGCGGCGCCGGGACCCACAGCAGGGGGAGCCACAGCGTGGCACGGGGCGGCGGAGTCGCGGCGCACGCTGGCGGAGGGGTGGCAGTACACGCTGGTCCTGGGGGAGCTCATGTGCGCGTCGGCGACACCTCCATCACCACCGGGCCCCGGGGCGCCCAACTTCGCACGGGCGGCGCGCACGTAACGTCCCATGGCGGCGGCGCGCATGTGCGCGGTGGCGGTGCTCGCCTCTCCACGGGCTATGGCGGCGTGGTGGTGTCGGCGCAAAAGCCCCGCGCCAAGCTGCGTTCTCAGGGCGCTTTTGTCTGCGCTGGCTCCAAAGACTTGGTGATCCGCAACCGTTACATCTCCGCGCGCGGCACAGCCGTGCTGGTGAAGGGCGCATGCACGTTGAAGCTCATCGGGGTGCGCGTGCAAGGCTCCGGGGATGTCATCTTGCGCGACACCTATGTGCAAGGTCGCAAGGGCGCTGTGGTGGTCGCTGGTAGTGGCGACGTCTATGCCTCCCGCAGCACCCTCTATGGTGGCGTCAAGACCGGCGGTTCCGGCGATTTTCACAACAAGGGAAGAAATGTGATCAAGAAACGCTGGTAACCCTCTGGGGAAGTTTTTCGCGGTCGCGGATTTCAGCCACTCAGACCTGGAGAAGTTTCTCCCGAGCGCGGAGTTCACCCACTCAAAGCCGGGGAACTTTCTTGCGAGCGTGGATTTCAGCCACTCAAAGCTGGGAAAGTTTCTCCCGAGCGTGGATATCAGCCACTCAAAGCGGGAAAAGTTTCTCCCGAGCGTGGATTTGGTGGCCCAGCGCCTCCCTCCAACGGGCCTTCGCCAGTTTTCAGCCATGTGATTTCAGGCTCCCAGCGCGTGGATAGACGTTTGGTCTGCTGAGAGTGCGCCTCGGCGAAAGTCGCGCGCCA